>JAOZSV010000090.1:0-15135 GCA_029939505.1 Thiotrichaceae bacterium
GCCACCGATGAAATCGGTGGAATTTAGAAGCACCCTGCGTCACATCAGTTAATAAATACGAATGGAGTACAACGCTTTAGCTTTGTTGTTTTCCGTACACCCAAAAAAAAAGCTGAAAATCAATTGATTTTCAGCTAATGATAATGCACAAGGAGAAAATAATCGCCCTGAAGAGGAATTGAACCTCTGACCTTCCCCTTAGGAGGGGGACGCTCTGATCCAACTGAGCTATCAGGGCTTGTGGAGCCAAGGAGGATCGAACTCCCGACCTCTGCATTGCGAACGCAGCGCTCTCCCAGCTGAGCTATGGCCCCTGAATGGATTTGAATCCTATCACAAATGATGAGATAAAGTCAAGACTTTTTTATTAGAAATCTGATTTTTTCAAAAATCGGATTTCTTCTTAAACCTTGTGTGTTTCGAGCTTAGAAATCCGATTTTTTCAAAAATCGGATTTCTTCTTAAACCTTGTGTATTTCGAGCTTAGAAATCCGATTTTTTCAAAAATCGGATTTCTTCTTAAACCTGGCGTTTTTCGAGCTTAGAAATCCGATTTTTTCAAAAATCGGATTTCTTCTTAAACCTGGCGTGTTTCGAGCTTAGAAATCCGATTTTTTCAAAAATCGGATTTCTTAAACCTTGTGAAAATTTCTCTCCAAAAATCACTTTTAAAATGCACTTAATAAAACAACTATTTTTATTATACACCATCAGCATTTCCCCCGTGCTCGCCACACAAACGCTTTTTGAACAAGCGCAAACGAATTATGAACAAGGGCATTTTGTGCAAGCAATACGCCATTATCAAGCATTATTAAATCTCGACGATTTAAAAATCTCTCAACAGATTCAAATCCTAATACAGTTATCAAGAACTTATCAAGCATTAGGCTTATCTCAACAAGCACTCACTACATTATTAAAAGCAAAATTATTGCAAAATCAATCACATAGCGATACTCTTCAAACAGTTAAATTATTAACGACTTTAAGCGATCTTTACCTAGCGATGCGGAAAAATATCAAAGCGCGTCACTATGCAAATAAAAGTTTAAACCTATTACCCCCAAATGCCCCTCTCCTCATTCGTGCAACCGTACTCAATAACTTAGCTAACGTATTAACTGTCGAAGCCTATTACACCAAAGCCATTAAAACTTATAGCCGTACTATAAAACTCGCAGAGCAAATTGGTGAAACGATTTTAATTGGACACGCCTTAATTAATAAGACACACGCTCACTTAAAAAATGGACAATGGCACGCTGCCGCAAATACACTCACCACAGCGCAACAACAATTTGAATCACTTGAATGGAGCTACGCAAAGGCTTATGGATTAATCAGTCTCGGTGAATTGGCACAACAACTCTTAAAACTTAAAAATAAAAATATCGATCTCAATTCAAAAATCCAAATCCAAAATCTCGCCTATCAAACTTTAAATTCCGCACGCAATATCGCCGAAGCATTAAATAATCCGCGTCTCATTTCTTATGCTTACGGATTTTTAGGGCAATTATATGAGACGACACAACGTTATCCAGAAGCGTTGCAATTAACACGACAAGCGATTTTTCACGCTAAACGAGAAATCAACTCTTTTTTCACTCAACAAAATCAAGCCTCAGAAATTCTCTATCGTTGGCAATGGCAATTAGGGCGACTGTTCAAAGCCCAACATAAAATGGAAAAAGCCATTAACGCATTGCAAAGTGCCGTCAAAAGTTTACAACCCATTCGTCAAGACATCACTATCGGCTATCGCAACAGTTCACAATCCTTTCGTGAGCGAGTGGGTCCCATTTACTTTGAATTAGCAGACTTATTATTACAACGGGCGGCAAGACTGAATAAAACAGAACCCTTAAAGGAAGCCAGTTTAAAGGAAGCACTTGAAACAATAGAACGTTTTAAAACGGCTGAATTACAAGACTATTTTCAAGATGAATGTCTTATAGGCTATCAATCCAAACGGACACTTTTGAACAAAGGCATTGCACCCCATACCGCAGTCATTTACCCGATTTTACTTGCGGATCGCACAGAAATACTCTTAAATTTGCCCCAGGGCATACAACAGTTTATTATCCCCATCACAGCAAATCAATTGAAAGAAAAAGTCAATGAATTTCGCTTTGAATTGGAAACCCGTGAAAAGAACCTTTTTTTGCCCTACGCAAAATATTTATACCGTTGGCTTATCGCACCCCTATTAGATTCACTTTCCGCACATCATATTGACACACTTATTATTATCCCAGACGGAGTCTTGCGTACTATCCCCTTTGCCGCTCTGTACGATGACAAACAATATCTCATTTCTAAATACGCCATTGTAACAATGCCCGGCTTAACCCTCACTGAATTTAATCATCATCATAAGCGGCAACGCAAAATCCTTTTAAGTGGACTCTCAAATAGTGTACAAGGACATTCCGCCTTATATAGTATTCCTGATGAAATTAAGCAGATCGCCAAACTATACGACAATGTGACTCAATTATTAAATCAAGATTTTACCCTCAACCATTTCTCAGAAACGTTAAAAAAGACGACTTATTCCATACTACATATTGCTTCACATGCTCAATTTGAAAAAAAATCCCCCTTTCTATTGACTTATGACGGAAAACTCACCATCAATCAACTTGAAGCGTTAATAAGATTCAACAAACGTCGTCAAGAACCCTTAGACTTATTAACATTAAGTGCCTGTCAAACAGCAGTCGGAGATGATCAAGCTGCTCTCGGAATAGCGGGCATCGCCCTCAAAGCAGGAGCAAAGAGTGCATTAGCCAGTTTATGGTCTGTTAATGATAAAGCAACAAGCCTTTTAATGAAAAAATTTTATCAAGAATGGCAAAAAAATGGCTTGTCAAAAGTGAAGGCTTTACAAGCCGCACAACAATACCTATTAAAACAGCCTCGCTTCCAACACCCTGCGTACTGGGCCTCATTTTTGCTGATAGGAAGTTGGAAATAAAAAACCTTGAGTACCGTTAATCCGTTGTACTCATTATTCTAGTGCTGGAAGGCGGAAATATTCAGGCCATAGAGAAATCCGATTTTTTCAAAAAATCGGATTTCTTTGCCTTTAAGCTAAGCGGAAATATTCAGGCCATCGAGAAATCCGATTTTTTCAAAAAATCGGATTTCTTTGCCTTTAAAATGGTTTGGGAATTTCCGCCCTCCTGTACTAGTAAATTACTGATGTGACGCACTGTACTTCTCTCGTTCCCAAACTCTGTTTGGGAATACCTTTCACAACGCTCTGCGTTGTATTTTTACTTATTACTTATGCTCACTAGCTCAATAAGCAAACTTTCCCTGCTCATCATATTATCCATTTCTACCACACTCACACAAGCAGAAGTCGTGCTTGATGGCACAGTCGGCATTGCCGTTGCGTTAGAAGGACCCAATTTTGACATTAAGGCAGAACTCGGACAACAACACGGTAATAACTTATTTCACAGTTTTAAATGGTTTAACTTAAATAAAGAAGAAACAGCCACATTTTCAGGCACGAATCAAATTACAAACATTATTACTCGTGTCACAGGCGGAAAACTTTCCAGCATTGATGGTCAATTAATTTCTAATATTCCAAAAGCCGATTTATATCTCATCAACCCAGACGGTTTTGTTTTTGGTCCAAATGCAAATCTTGATCTTCAAGGCTCATTACATATTAGCACCGCAAGCCAAGTCCGTTTAGGGAAAACAGGCCTCTATGAAACACGTCATCCTGAAAACAGTCTATTAATCAGTGCGCCCCCTTCCGCCTTTGGCTTTTTATACCAACCCGCTTCTATTGAAATCAAAGAGAGTCAATTAACGATAGGAAACAATCAAACACTGTCAATGTTAGGCGGTGAAATCCATATTAATAAGGGAATTTTAAAAGCGATTTCAGGGCGCATTAATTTAGCCGCAATTACCAAAGCTAACGAGTTGAAAAGCACAGTAACCGGTTTAAACCTTGATAGTGATGCACAATTGGGAAAAATCGTTTTGGAAGGCGACAGCAATATTGATGTGGGAAAAGAAGGCGCCGGAGAAATTTATATCCGAAGCGGTCAATTTTTTTTAGAACAAAGTAACATAACTGCAAATAATGAAATCAATAACAATCAAGGTATCATTGGCATTCATGTTAATGAACTCTATATGAACGACGCAAATATTGATAGTCGCGCATTTGGACCCGGTACAGGCGGTCAAATTAATATCGAAGTCGCTGGAAAAACAACGCTGGAAAATGGCAGTCAAATTCGGACCACTTCCCTCAGCAGTCATCCCAAAGCAGGGGATGCGGGTCACATTTTTCTCACCAGCCAATATTTAGAACTACTGAATAGTACCATTAGTACCAGAACGATTGGACCGGGAAAAGGGGGGAATATGATTATCAAAGTCGAACAAAACCTTAATCTCATTGGAAAAGCAGACGCGCCTTCTACCATTCAAGCCAGTTCAAAAACAAGTGGCCATGCTGGGCGTATTTTTATTCGCGCAAGAAATTTAAGTTTAACTGGCTATGCCAGCATTGATAACAGCACTGAAGGCATTGGACATGGTGGCAATATCACTCTTGATCTAAATGATAAATTATCCTTAAATAACAATGCTTCCATCACCGCAGACAGTTTCGGATTAGGCAACGCGGGCAATATTTATGCTCACGCCACCACAATCGCCATGAACAAAGGAACAATTTCCACAGCCACAAACAAAGCAGACGGTGGAAACATCATTATTAATGCACATACTCGCCTGATAATGAATAATAGTCTTCTCAGTGCAACGGTGAGCGGGGGAATTGGAAATGGGGGCAACTTGGCTATCGGCAGTCCCCGTTTTTTCAATCTGACTGATAGTAAAATGATAGCCAATGCCAGTGGAGGCAATGGTGGAGTGATTTTGATTATTACTGGTACGCCAAAAAATTTACTGGGTAGTTTAATAGCCGCCTCATCAGAAACCGGTTTAGATGGAGAAGTTAAAATCGACAATATTTACAATGCCAACGTCAATACTTTACCCATCTCCTTTCTTGATGCGGATATCTTGATAAAACAACATTGTGTCGGAAAAACTCATATAGAATCAAGTCGTTTTTTCATCAAAGGGCGTGGCGGATTACCCAACGCCCCCGATGATTTACAAAGTTATATTCCTCATGATGAATTGCTCGTCGATTAAACTGAATCAGCAATGGCACGCAATTCAAGAAATCATGACTTCGCTTGTTGCCAGTGTTGACGGATGGGTGATTCTCTTATCGTACCATTATTTGTACGATAACCAAAACTGAGCATCACTAGTACACCAATCGCTAAGTTCGCATAATCACTTTTGCGTACATTTATGCGTATGGTTGTCTAAAAATCTGTTATGCGAACTTAGTGTTTGCTGTACTAGGATGCCCATAAAGAAGAAGGTTCTGTTTCCCTTGACGAACTGGAAACTTGGCTTAAATAATTTTTTTTTGGAATAGGCAATTGACTAAAATAAGCAAAACCTAATATAATGTTTCTCAAATTTTAAATTGAGGAGTTGTTCAATGATTGATACAGATGGTTACAGAATGAATGTTGGCATTATATTAACAAATATGGCAGGGCAACTGTTGTGGGCGAAACGAATTGGGCAAAGTGGCTGGCAATTTCCACAAGGCGGTATTAAAGCTCATGAAACGCCAAAAAGAGCAATGTTTCGTGAACTACATGAAGAACTGGGTTTAAACATTAAACAAGTGCAGGTGTTAGGTACAACTCATGGCTGGTTACGTTATCGTTTGCCTCATCATTTAATACGCCATTACCAACGACCTTTATGTATAGGTCAAAAACAGGTCTGGTATATGTTACGCCTTTTAGGTAATGATAAGTCTATACGCCTGAATGCCAACGAAATACCCGAATTTGATCAATGGTTATGGGTAGATTATTGGCGCCCTTTAACTGAAGTGGTTGATTTCAAAAAAAAGGTGTATAAACTGGTGTTGAAAGAGCTTGAACCTTTGGTTCAGCAAAAAATTAAAAAACGCAAATTGAGTTATAAACTGCCTATTTGTTAATTAACTGACGTATTGAAAAATGGTAAGGAACGTGCATCAAATAATTTAGTCAACTTTAAAACCAGACCTGCCAGGTTAAAACAAAACCTGGCAGGTCAAGAGCAGCGTCCAAACTTGATTTTGACCTGGCAGGTTTTCTTTTGAACCTGCCAGGTCTGGTTTAGTTTTCGAGGTTTTCGTTTTTTGAAAAGAAAACCTCGAATCCTTTATGGTTGCCTTGAGTAGTTACTATTTTTAATGCGTTGACTGATTAAATTGCTCCTTTAAGGAAATTAAACATGTTAGTTATACCCGCAATTGATATTAAAGAAGGTCAATGTGTACGACTAAAACAAGGTCGAATGGAAGATGAAACCGTTTTTTCCCCTGATCCCGTCGCAGTGGCTGATCGCTGGATAAAAGCTGGTGCACGTCGAATACATCTTGTTGATTTAAATGGTGCTTTTGCAGGAAAACCTGTTAATGCGAAAGTGATCCATAAAATTGTAGAAACTTATCCCGATATTCCGATACAAGTCGGTGGTGGTATTCGTAATGAAGAGACAGTACGCACGCTACTTGATATTGGTATCAAGTACGTGATTATTGGCACTAAAGCGGTTCAATCCCCCGAATTTGTCGCCGAATTATGTCAAAAATGGCCAGGGCACATCATTGTTGGTTTAGATGCGCGTGAGGATAAAGTGGCGATAAATGGTTGGTCATCCCTATCCGAACATAACGTCATTGATATGGCACAACGCTTTGAAGAATATGGTGTTGAAGCCATTATCTTTACGGATATCAGTCGTGATGGTATGTTACAAGGCTTAAATGTTGACTCGACTGTCAAATTGGCACAATCAATTAAGATTCCTATCATCGCCGCAGGGGGTGTAACTACGATAGATGATATTCAAGCCTTATGTAAAGTGGCAGATAAAGGTATTATGGGTGCGATTACAGGGCGTGCCATTTACGAAGGTACTTTGGATTTGACTCAAGCACAAAAGCTGGCCGATAGTTTGATGTAACTCGTTTTTTCATTCCTCTCCAAAGCTCAAGCATCACTATAGTTATCCAGAAAAGTTTTGTCCTGACTAAAGTCTCGGTTGGAACTTATCTGGACATCACTATTGTATATAATACTCATAGGGTTAAAATAACCGGGTAGTCATGTAGGTCGGGTTAGATGGCGTCGCAAAGTAACCCGACATTTATCACCATTCGATGTTTTAGTTTTTCTTTAAAAAACTAAAACATCGAATGCTTTCGCCTCGAATTGAATTTTTAGGAAAATGTCGGGTTACTTTGCAAAGCAAAAAAAGCTAACCTGACCTACATCTACTCTATGCACACATCCTCCGCCTTAGAATAAATTCTAAGGCTAATAGCTAAAGCCGACTACCATAAATCATGGTTCTCACCTTTTTAATTTGAGTCGGTTTTAACCGACTTTAGCTGTTAGCCTTAGAATTTATTCTAAGGCGGATTGGGGCACTTAAAAGATGTGTGCATAGAGTAGGACCTACATAGCTTGATAGTCGAGTATAAGTATCTGTAGCAGAAGAAAAAGTGATTGAATATTAAAGTATTTTAAAACGATGAAAACATATACAACTAAAAACGCCGTTGTACTCGTTTCTGGAGGGCTAGATTCCGCGACGACTTTAGCGATTGCTAAATCACAAGGCTATACTTGTTATGCCCTGAGTTTTGACTATGGGCAACGCCACCGTGTGGAATTAGAAGCCGCTCGTCGAGTGAGTGAAAAAATAGGTGTTGTTGAACATAAATTTATTCATTTGAATTTAGACTGTATTGGCGGCTCTGCGCTGACAGATAACCGAATTAATGTTCCCATTTCTGGGCTTTCTGATGAAATTCCAGTGACTTACGTGCCAGCCCGTAATAGTGTGTTTTTAACTTTAGCACTCGGTTGGGCGGAAGTCTTATCAGCACCGCATTTATTTATTGGTGTTAATGCGGTTGATTATTCTGGCTATCCTGACTGTCGCCCAGAATTTATTGCGGCTTTTGAAAAAATGGCGAATCTTGCGACGAAAGCGGGCGTAGAGGGACATCATTTTAAAGTACATACGCCTCTTATTCACCTCACTAAAGCGCAGATTATTCAAGAAGGGCTACGTTTTTTTGTGGATTATAGCATAACAATATCCTGTTATCAACCGACGAAAAAGGGTGAGGCTTGTGGCGTTTGTGATGCTTGTCGTTTACGTGCGGAAGGATTTCGTGCCTTAAATGTCGCTGATCCGACTCAATATGTGACTTGAACTCGTAATAAAAGAAACCCAGTTTCTGGCAGAAACTTCTCTCGTTCCCAAGCATCCAAATCTGAAGGTTTGGACTCCATCATATCCGATAATTGGAGTACAACGCTTCAGCTTTGGGAGTCCAAACCTTCAGATTTGGACGTATTTTGGAGTCCAAACCTTTAGATTTGGACGTATTTTGGAGTCCACCACTTTTTTAATGAGGAAGCCGTTGCACGAAAAGGACTATGCAACGGCCTACATACTGTCATGTTTATACGAACTTAACAACTCACAATTAATCATGAATTTAGAAGAATTTCATTTTATCAGACCTTATTGGTTACTCACGATTTTACCTTTCTCAGTCATATTATGGTTATTACTACGCCGTCAACTGAGTAGCGGTAATTGGAAGACAGTCTGTGATCCACAATTATTGCCGCATCTTTTATTGGATGAAGAGGGAAAACGGCGAATTTGGCCGATTTATGCTCTGGGTATTGGCGGCTTACTTTCCATACTCGCCCTGGCAGGACCAACTTGGGAGCGTTTACCACAACCTGCTTTCCGTGATCAATCGGCATTGGTGATTGTGCTTGATTTATCTCGTTCAATGGATGCAACTGATATTGAGCCAAGTCGTTTAGTTCGCGCCCGTTTCAAAGTCGCTGATATTCTGAAACAGCGTAAAGAAGGGCAAACGGCGTTAATTGTTTATGCTGGGGATGCTTTTATCGTCACCCCGTTGACTGATGATACTGATACAATCGCGTCGCAGTTATCTGTACTCAAAACTTCATTGATGCCCAGCCAGGGGAGTCGTGTTGATATTGCCTTAAAAAAAGCAGGGTTATTATTAAAACAAGCTGGACTGAAAAAGGGAAATGTGCTATTAATCACTGACGGGGTCAATGAAACACGCGCAAGGAAGGCGATTGATAAACTGAAGGGGTACAAAGTGTCTATACTCGGTGTGGGTACTGAAGAAGGTGCGCCTATTCCATTGACAACAGGTGGATTTCTGAAAGATGCGAAAGGGGCTATTGTTATTCCCAAGCTGGAAGAACGCACTTTACGCAATCTTGCACAGGGCATTTATCAACGTATAAAAACGAATGATAGTGATATTTTAGCGTTGAATGCGGCTTTTGAAGCGTTCTCATTTGAAAAGCAAGAGGAGAAAGTCAATTTACAGATTGATGCTTGGCGTGAATATGGTCCTTGGTTATTGTTATTCGTATTACCGTTAGCTGCCCTTGCCTTTCGGCGCGGTTTTTTATTAATAATAATATTTTTTATGCCTAGTCCAACGCCAGTTCAAGCCTTTGATTGGAATAGCCTTTGGGTGACACCCGATCAACAAGCCCGTGACGCTTTTGAAAATGAGGATATGAAACAAGCGACTGAATTATTTGAGCATCCTGAATGGAAAGCGGCGGCTCAATATAAATCGGCGCAATATGAGGAAGCGCTTCAATCATTGGAAAAACTGGATGGCGCAGAAAATTGGTATAACAAGGGCAATGCCCTGACACAATTAGGGCGTTATCCCGAAGCCATTGAGGCTTATAAAAAAGCCCTTGATTTAGCCCCAGAACATGAAGATGCTAACTATAACAAAGACTTAGTTGAAAAACAGTTGGCGCAGGATAAACAGGATAAACAGGATTCTCAGGATAAACAGGATTCTCAGGATAAACAGGATTCTCAGGATAAACAGGATTCTCAAGATTCTCAGGATAAACAGGATTCTCAGGATTCTCAGGATTCTCAGGATTCTCAAGATTCTCAGCAATCGGAACAGGATTCTCAGCAATCGGAACAGGATTCTCAGGATTCTCAGGAAAAGTCACAACAAGATTCTCAAAGTCACAAAGAACAGAAAAAAAGTGAACAGGCTTCACAAGAAGAGGCACAAGCCAATACTGAACAAAATTATGCCAATGAAACACCAGACGAAACGCAACAAGCTCACGAACAATGGCTACGAAAAGTGCCTGACGATCCGGGTGGTTTATTGCGGCGTAAATTTGAATATCAATATCAAAAACGCGAAAGACAATATAAAGATGAGCAACCTTGGTAAAAAGAAATCCGATTTTTTCAAAAAATCGGATTTCTATACTTTGTTCCTACCCACCCTACATCTCGAATAAAGAAATCCGATTTTTAAAAAAAATCGGATTTCTATACTTCGTTCCTACTCACCCTACATCTCGAATAAAGAAATCCGATTTTTAAAAAAAATCGGATTTCTATACTTCGTTCGGTGGGTTTCCACTTCGTTCCTACCCACCCTACATCTACATCTACTAAAATATAAGGAATTTTAATGCCACGAACTCCTCAAACCCCTCCTCATAAAATACCGCCACCCGCCCTGCGGATTGCGATTATTGTTCGTACTAAAGATCGTCACCACCTGCTAACCCGCTGTCTTCACAGCTTGGCTGAACAAAAAAGAGAGCCTGATCAAATCGTTGTCGTCAACGACGGTGGGGCTGCCATTGAAGATGTTTTGAGTCATTTTTCAAACCTCAATATCCACCTCATTAATAATGCAACCAATCAGGGGCGGGCTTATGCAGGCAATCAGGGCGTACAAGCGACTGACAGCGATGTCATCGGTTTTTTGGATGATGATGATCGCTTTTTGCCCGATCATCTGCAACGTTTAGAAAAAGCCATGCTGCATTTTGACGCAAAAGTGGTTTATTCAGGATGTCGTTTGCTCAAAAGAGATATGCTTGGCGACAAAATCATTCTTCAAGAAGAATCTATCGGCGAATTTAACGACAATTATGAAGCCGAACGTTTACGCCATGAAAACTATATTCCCCTGATTAATTTATTAATTGATCGCGCATTATGGCTTCAAGTCGGCGGATTTGATGACTCTTTTGACGTTTTTGAGGATTGGGATGTCTTACTGCGCTTATCTATAAACACCTCCTTTTATCATGTTAATCGTATTACCACCGAATATGCGATTTGGGGAGGAACACAGATTACTCAAAGCATGGCGCAAAAACGCTGGCGGGAAAGCTATCGTCTGTTTTTGAAAAAACATCTTCTGCCCTTGCCTGAATCAGAACAACTGGAATATTTGGCGGAATATTGGCGAATGAGCCAAGAGCGGCGCGGCATCATGCGAGACATCGCCCTGGAAAAACAAGCACTACAATCACAATTAGAGCAAACCACTCAGACGCTGGAACAATATAAACAGTCGCAACAACGATATGAAGAAATGCAATCTGAGTATGCCCAATTGCAATCCGATTGGAGTGCCAAGTATAAAGACTTGCAATCCGATTATGCCCATTTGCAATCCGATTGGATCGCCAAATATCAACATTTAGACTTGGAAAGCCGCAAAGAACTTGCTCATTTACAATCCGATTGGAATGCGAAATATCAACAGTTGCAATCAAACTATGCCCAACTACAATCCGATTGGATCGCCAAATATCAGCTGTTACAATTGGAAGAACGCAAAGAATCAACTCAATTACAATCCGATTGGAATGCGAAATATCAACAGTTGCAATCCGATTACGCCAAAATGCAATCCGATTTGAATACCAAATATCAACAATTACAATCGGATAGTGATAAAAAATCGGCTCAATTACAATCCGATTGGAATGCGAAGAATCAACAATTGCAATCGGAATACGCCAAATTGCAATCCGATTGGAATGCGAAGAATCAACAATTACAATCTGCTTATGAGAAAAAACAAGCCAAAATGCAGACGGCATACAACCAACTTGAAAAACATCATGCCCAATTGCAGAATAGACAGCAACAAGAACAAAATACCTTGCACGAATTGAGCAAGCAAATGGCTGTTGGGCTCAATGCGACGGCTATTAAAAAAATATTACAGTCATCACCAGTAACCGCTTATGCTTTAGCCACCTCATCGGGTGGGGTTATTGACGATTACCAACGTCTTGTCAACTGGATTCGGGATAAATCAGAGCAATTGAGCCAGTTTGAACTCAATTTATCGGCGCAAATTCAACCCCTGCAACCTGACTATCATCTCCTACATCAACAGTTAGCAGATTTAAACCAACTGATTTCTGCTTCACATTGGCCCCAAATCCGCCGCTATGCCAATGCAGTACAAGAAATTGAACAGGGCGTAGAAAACCTCTACTCTCAAATGGAACATTATGTTTCAAGCAGCAACACGATTAGCACGAGCATCGGGTTAGTGAAAAAACAGGATTTTTTGCCAAAAGAGGAAGAATGGGGCAAAATACCGCCACGTCCTTTATCAGAAGTTTATCCAACATTGATGACGATTGCTCGCAGCACAGAAAATCCGCAGTTTATGGAAAGCGTGAACGAATTAGGAACAATACCTTTTTTGCTTGATCCAGAAGCTGTCTTAGTGTTTACTGTTTATTGCCACTTTCCTGATTTTTTCAGATTCGATATTTTCTTAGGCACCCGTCTTCGCATTAATACCTGTCAAGTGCGCGTCATTATCCGTGAACTCCAAAGCAAAACGCCGATACGTGCCCTCTCTCTGGATGCGTTAGAAATGCTTGATAATCGCTTTCATCCGATTAGCTTTGAGCCAATTGCTAACTCTGCGGGTAAAACTTATCAGATTGAAATGGATTCGCCCGATGCCAATGAAATATCAGGGATTGCCGTCTGGTGTCATCCTAAACAGCCATCAAATGACTACGCCCAACAGCCTGACTATGAGCGAGTACAACGAATTGGCGAAATAAACGAATTGCCCCAGTGGATAGAACAGGATTTATTATATTTGCCATTGCCAACCCAGCTAAAGGCGAAATCTGCCCCCCATCTTTTTATGGTATTTGGCTTGACAGAATCCACTCATATTTTAGACTTACTCCTGTTTTTAAGAAAACTGGGTTCCAGGCTAGAACAGGCGAATAGCAAAGGACAAATTGTCTTATGTGGGCTATTCAATGCTGAAATGCGACAGTATTGTCAACAACACTTATTGACGACTTTGGAAACGAAACAAGCTCATATAGACTTACCCGTCGCGCTTAATTGGGGCAAAAATCAGGATTTAGCCGCAGAATATTTATGGTGCTGCGAAATCCATGCAATACCAGAACCTAATATCATTGAACGGGCAATGGAAATGTTTACTGATTGCCCCGATGCAGGTTTATTGGTGCCAATGGAAAAATACGCTGATGGAAAAATACGGGCAGGTTATGCCTCACTCATGCGCGACGGTGTTTTGGAAACAGCCTTAGCGGGAGCACCGGCTGATCATCCCTATCATAGTTATCGGCGCACTATTGATGCCGCGAGTAGTCAATTAGTGATTATGAAAAAGGAATGCTTGCCTCAAATCAACATAAGCGAAATCGGCGCTTATCGCATACCCATGTATCAACTGACAGAACTGATTTGGCAATTGAAAGACAAGCAATATGAGGCGAAATATGAAGCCGCGCTCTGTTATGAACAGAGTCAGCCTTATCCTGAATTACCAGAACAGGATTACAGCGATGACTCTCAACGCTTTTATCAACGCTGGGGCGATAAACTCTCAACACGAACTACTCATTTGAGCAACGCTTTAAATCCACTGAAACAACCAACTGTCTTAGTTATTGATGCCACTCTGCCCATGTATGATGAAGATTCTGGCTCCCTGCGACTTTATACCCTACTAAAATTGTGGGTATCATTAGGCTATCGAATCACGTTTTTTCCAGATAATTTGGACAGTCAATTTAAATACCGCCATTCCCTTGAAGCCCTGGGAATAGAAGTTTTTCATGGAAACTACAATATTGCAGATGCAATGGCTTATCGGCAATTTGATTTTGCCCTGATTTGTCGGGTAGAGATTGGACAACGCTATATACCCTTTGTGCGTTTATTATCTCCCAAAACGGTGATTTTTTATGACACAGTAGATATTCACTATATTCGTGAAGAACGTCAAGCGGAGATTGAAAACGATTCTGAACTGTTAGCCAAAGCAAAATGCACTAAACGCCAAGAATTAGCAAACTGTCTGCTGGCGAATCGCGTCATTACAGTAACAGAAGACGATGGTTATCATTTGCAAAAGGAATTACCCCATTTAGAATTTTCTGTCATCCCCAATATTCATCAGCAGCACCCACTGCCTGAAAATGGCTTTGAAGAGCGAGAAGGCTTAGTCTTCATCGGCAACTATAATCACCAACCTAATGAAGATGCCGTCTATTATTTCATCGAAACAGTCTTACCGAAAATCCAAGCCCGCTTACCAAAAGTCTCTTTATATCTGATTGGCAGCAATATGAAAGGGAAAATGAAAGCGTTAGCCAGCGAAAATATCAAAGTTGTGGGATGGGTGGACAAAGTTGAACCCGAATTAGCTAAACGGCGCGTTTTTGTCTCATACTTACGCTATGGTGCTGGCATGAAAGGCAAATTGGGGCAAGCCTTATCTTTAGGGCTGCCTGTTGTCACCACGATGATCGGTGCAGAAGGCATGGGACTTAAAAATGAAGAAACCGCCTTAATTGCAGATAAACCTGAACATTTTGCAGAAGCCGTATATCGTTTATACACAGAAAGGGCATTATGGGAAAAGCTCTCTCGTCAAGGAAAGGAATATATCGAAGAACATTATGGAGAAACGGCGGTACGCGAAAAACTTCGGCATTTATTAATTGATGTGAGCTCGAAGTGATTTTAGCCTCAAATGGAGTCCAAACCTTCAGATTTGGAATTGGAGTCCAAACCTTCAGATTTGGAATTGGAGTCCAAACCTTCAGATTTGGAATT
>JAOZSV010000090.1:15235-19802 GCA_029939505.1 Thiotrichaceae bacterium
GGAGTCCAAACCTTCAGATTTGGAAAAGTGATGCGAATTAATTTTTCATAAACAGCTTTAAAATCAAACAGTTAAAAATTTGAAGTTTTTATAAATGTTGTTCTGGACTCCAAAATACGCCCAAATCTAAAGGTTTGGACTCCAATTCCAAATCTAAAGGTTTGGACTCCAATTCCAAAGCTAAAGCGTTGGACGGAAAAAATTCAACTCTTAATTCGCCTCTTTGATTTTTAAGCCCTGCCTTCAGTCAATTGAAACCTTATCAACTGGCGGACCTAACAGATTAAGTGCCTCATCACGAAGCCCCACTAAAATACTCTCCCCAGACGGTATAACGCGCAATTCACCATAACGTGCATTCTCATAGTATTTAGCATGTCCTTCTTGAAAGAAAAAACTTTCTGCGCCCAGCCAAACACCATCTCCCCGTTTACGAAAGCGCAATAATGTTTCATCCACCCTAAGCGATATACGCCCTTCATAAATCATTAAAAAATGAGCCACTTGCTTCTCATCCCGTTTTATCACGAGATAACCGTCTTTTTCAACTTTTTTTAAATCAGGATTGCGGGCAATATTATAGCGCAATACCATATAATCCCCCTGCATGATAGAACGAGGATCACGGGGCATCAATTCCAAAAATACAGTCATGCCCTCAGCAAGTAATTGTTCCTTCTTATAAATCTCAAAATTCACCACTCCTAACACAACCACTGCTATGACAAAAACCAATAAACGACGCATTATAATTGCCCTCCTTTTAACAATAGTTGCTCTTCTTTTAACAGTGGAAAGACATTTTTAAACACAAAACGCAAAATCAGCAATACCAACCCCGCGCTCACCAATGTTATCGACTTCATCAATAAAGTGATATTTAAATGGTAGTAAAAAGCCACAAAAAATACGACAAGAAAAATAACAGCCATTCCCATTAAAACACGATTACCCCGATGGAAACCCAATAACAGCACAATGACAGCCGCTATAATACCAGGGCTTTGATAAAGCAAAATAGCAACTAACAGGGAACCTGCAAGAATAGCAATACTGCCTGTTGAAGAAATCGGAATATTGTTCGCGCATAACAGATGATATTCTAAAAGCAGTAATATCACCGTTAAACCCAAAGTTGAATACCACCAACTCAAATGCGGAATGGATATAATGCCTTGTAAGATAGACAAAAGTAACACTGCCTGCAAAGCGATGACAAAACCATATCCCAAAGGCTTATAAAGGCTTACCATGATTTCATTCGTCAAATGACTGGATTCGGCTACCCAATACCAAACTGCCCCAGCAGCTATCAGAACAATAAGCAAATGGATACCTTGGTAAAGCTGATAATCATAAAGCAACACAAGTGCCGCTACTGTGGCGATGAGAACACCCAAAAAGCGAAGAATGTTATCCCGATAAACCGTAATCAGTACGATTTCTAAAAACCAAGCGGCTAACGCGCCTATTGCCACCTCTCTTGTTTCAACACCAATGCCCCCAATAAACAAGATTTGACCCGTTAAATTAAGAGTTAATGCTAAGTGATTGAAAAACAATACATTTTTTTTAAAATGATGCAAAAAAACGGTGCAGACGATTAAAACTATACCCACGACAATAGCCGATGAAGGAGAATCAATTATCGCCGCAAGAAAAGCAATAAACGGTATGATAGCCATCCAAACACTCAAACCGATCAACGCATTGATAAACCAAGGTATAGAAGGTTTCTCAGATGAACTGACTAAAGTTTCAGCCATTTTTTCCCGAACATCAGGCTGCAACAGATTTTGCTTGACTAAATCATCAATGACAGTACGCAATGGTTCAGTCATTTTTTAACCTCCTCTCTCCATGTTTTTGTAATATCCAACAACCACTTTGTTGCTAAAGACGCTTGTCCAATAACAGCTAGAGCCAAAAGTAGCCAAGCAAATTCATCATTTAGTAATTTAGCGAGCAGGGTAGTCAAAACGATTATGGCCCCCAATAAACTAATCGCCAGCAATAATAAATCATGCCTTTGATGACGGTAATACCATAAAACCAGGGTTGTCGAGCCGATATACAATATGAGTGTTATAGCATATAGCAGATAACTTTGCTTATGCCAAAAATCAACAATGGCATTTAAACTCGGTATCATAATAAAAGTCAAAGCCGCGCAAAAAATAACCACACCAAGCCAGTAGCCTTTTAACACACCTTGTTTATAAGCAAACTCCCAAACAAACATTGCCAAGCCATTGAACAAAAATAGTAATAAAAACAAAGCAGTATGACTGTCTAACTGAATGACTTGAGTCCAGTAGAGAGCAAGGCTAAGATTAAGCAATACTAATAACAATAACCACAAGGGCGCAAAAGCACCAAGTAATACCCAGGGAATAATTAAAATCGCCCAACTCAGAAATAAACTAAAAGCATTAGCCCCAGTTTGATATTCTTGCCCATAAACCGCCAACAACGCGCCAAGCAATACAGAAGTCGCCAATAAAGCAGCTTGAGCAGATAAACTATTCAGTCCACGCCATGAAACGAATAGTGCCAAACTCAATATGCCCACTTCAAGAAGACCGAATTTGACAAAATGATTCATATCAGCCCAGTTATAGGCAAAGAAAAAGATAATGCCAGCAAGCAGCAAAGTTGTACCCAGTAATAACAGCATTTTGTCAATAAAATGCCGCCAAGCCGCCGCATCAGGCACCATGCCAATTCGACGTAGAGCATGTTCTAGCGCGGGATGCGTCAAATAATTAGTCCATGCAAGAGTACAAAGCTGATTATAAGTAGTCGGACTATCTAATGGATTAGGTGGCATAATTTATGTTTCTAAGGAATGAGAATTTAATATGCGAATTAAGAGTTGAAATTTTTTAACTCTTAATTCGCATTAGTGACAGACTATTAGAATTGCTGAATATAAAATCAACAGTTTACCTAATATGGCATTTTTAGGTAAAATAACAAATTTGACAAAACTATCATAACAGATGAAAAAAATCACATTAGCTATTCTTTTAATAGTGGCCACACCCACTCTGGCTCAAACTGCCGCCAAAAGTTATGGTCCAATTAAAACGGGTGAGATGCTTTGGAATATTGCCGCGAAAGTGCGTCCAGATTCTTTGATTAGTCGATATCAAGCGATGTTAGCCTTGCACAAAACCAATCCTCACGCATTTGAAATCCCTTGCAATATAAATTCCTTAAAAATTGGTAAAATCTTATATATACCCTCACGCGCCGATATGCAAACATTAACTAAAGCGCAAGCTGTTAAAGAATTTAATTTGCAACAAAAAGAATGGAAAGCGCATCGCAAGCAAGGACAACAGATCGTTTGTTCGCAAACGGCAGAATTACAAGTAGCCGAACCAGAAAAGCCACTCCCCTCTCTCTTTAAAAACATCTTTACCCCAAAGACAGATGCAAAGATAGAACAGCCCGTTTTACCCGTTTCACCACCTATTAAACAAGCAAAATTTCCTGAAAATAGCCAGATCGAAACTGAAAAAACGATCTTAACTCCAATGGCATTGATTTGGAAAAATACACGCTTATGGCTATCCAATCCATTACATTTGTCGATAACCATTGGCAGTGTGGCACTACTACTCTTAATTTTAATGGCGTTTTTCATCGGCAGGAGTTCTACCACCAAGCGAGCTTATAAACATAAAAAACTGGCTCATTCCCAAAAAAAATTGGGTGAGATATTAGAAGACACTTATATCATTAACGCTGATACGGCAAATACGGCAAATCAAACTTCTCAAAATAACCCTTCTGATAAAATGCAGGAAAAACTGAACAATGTGAGAGCCTATATTGCTGAAGATGAAGAGCAAATCACCCAAAAAATGTTACGGGAAGTCATACAAAAAGGCACAATAGAACAACAAGCTGAAGCCAAACAACTATATGAAATACATAGAAAAATCAATCATTTACAACAAGAAAAAATGGCAATGCCCAAATCTGCGACTTCTAATCCTGCTTGGCCAGATTTAGAAAAAATGGGTGAACATTGCTCAACTCAAAATTTACTTGAAAATAAAGACAAACTGTTTAAATTAATTGACAAAATTTTTGAGCTATTGGACTATGAACTGAATGCCCAAGGCAAATTGATTGAAGCCTACAATACCAAACGTCCTCAACAAGACTTTTTGGGTAAGAAAAATTATGAAATTGTAGAAAAATCTGAAAAATTCGTTGTTGATGATGAGGGAAAACCACGACATGAGCAAGATCAGACGCGGTATATGTAATGAAAGCGGAAATCCCAATTGCAAAGTATTTCGTAACTACTCAGGGCAACCATAAAGGATTGCCCCTACAATATTCTTATGAAGACTGACGAAAATATTCATCGGGCAAATCCCTTGCGGTTGCCCTGATTATATCGTCGGCTGCACACCCTTGTGGTTGCCCTGATTATGTAGGGGCAATCCCTTGTGGTTGCCCTGAGTAGTAACAGTATTTCTCTGAAATGCTATAGTATTAATAGGAGTCCAACGCTTCAGCTTTGGGTATTAATAGGAGTCCAACGCTT
>JAOZSV010000278.1 GCA_029939505.1 Thiotrichaceae bacterium
AAAAAATCGGATTTCTAAGTTTGAATAGAATCGCTTTGCGTAACATCAGTTAATACTACTGTTCCAAAGCTGAAGCGTTGGAGTCCTATTTAACTGACTTAATACTACTGTTCCAAAGCTGAAGCGTTGGATTCCTATTTAACCATTTGATTTAAAACATTTTTCTGAAATACCTGGCTTATCGGTTTTTTATTGCCCTACCTTAATCCTTTTTCCTCTCGTAATGCTTTCAAAAGCCCATAAACCATAACTAATAGTACCATTGAAAATGGCAAAGCCGCCATAATTGAAGCCGTTTGTAAAGCCTGCAACCCGCCCATGATAAGTAACACACCAGCAACCGCGCCCTCACCAATACCCCAAAATACGCGGTGGAAAATCGGTGGATTTTCATTACCGACGGATAAAATAGTACAAACAACCAATGTTGCTGAATCGGACGATGTAATAAAATAGGTGGCCACCAATACGGTTGCAATACCTGATGCAATAATACCCATGATACCCACATCCATTCTTTCAAACGTGGTATAAAGTGCAATAGTCACGTCGTTATTGACCGCATCAACAATGCCCGCTTGACCAATCGCCGCTACTGCTTCCCCTGCTTCATTGATGATGGTATGGGACATCTCCATGTATAATGCCGTGCCGCCAAAGAATGTGAGCCAGACAAAAGCGAGGAGTGTGGGTACTAACAATACACCAAGGATAAATTCACGAATAGTACGACCACGCGATATACGCGCAATAAAAATACCAACAAACGGTGACCAAGCAATCCACCAAGCCCAATAGAAGATTGTCCAACTACTCTGCCAGCCCGTATCTTTATAGGTATCCGTCCAAAGACTTAATGGAATGACTGCCGCCAAGTAGTCACCCGTGTTCTGTACTAATGAGTTAAGCAAATAGTGTGTTGGTCCCCACACTATGAAGAATATCAATAAGAGAATACTGAGTACCAGATTGACTATACTTAGAATCCTTACACCCCGATTAACTCCAGATACCACTGACCAGGTTGCAATAGCCGTGACGACAAAAATGATGATTATTAAGCTAATAGAGGAGGAACCAGTAGATTCATATCCAAAAAGATGCGCTAATCCAGTTTCCATTTGTTGGGCACCGAGACCTAGCGAAGTGGCTAATCCGAAGACGGTGCCAAAGACGGCGAGAATATCTACTGTATGACCAATGGGACCATAAATTCTATCTCCAATAATCGGATAAAGTGCAGAACGGATTGTCAAAGGTAACTTTTTACGGTAGGCAAAGTAGGCGAGTGACAAGCCCACGATGACGTATATTGCCCAAGGATGTAAGCCCCAATGCAGAAAGGTAATACGCATGGCCATTTCAGCCGCTTGAGGGCTTAAACCTTCTGTAATAAATGGATTACTTTGGAAGTGGTAAATGGGTTCTGCGATACTCCAAAAGACTAATCCAATCCCCATACCAGCACTGAATAACATAGCAAACCATGAGAATGTGCTAAATTCTGGTCGTTCATCATCATCACCTAAACGTATATCCCCATAACGGCTTAACAATAGCCATAAAACAAAAAACAGGAAGAAGGCGACCGTGCTAATGTAGTACCAATTGAGTCCAAAAATAATATAGCTTTTTAAGAGTTCAAAGGTTTTAGAAGCGGTTTCCGTCATCAAGCTACCAAAAAGCACAAAGACGACGATAACTACTTTTGAGATAATGTCCATCATCGGATTTAAACCCTTAAAAAATCCTGATTCCGCACGATATATTTTCATATTTTTAGTCTTGGTACAAATTGGTCTATTTTAAGGAGATAACCACGTTTTCACTTTGTCACGGTTTTCTTTTACCCAACGTTTGGCGTTTTCATAAGGATCAGCCGTCTTTTTTTCATTCCATATCATTACCTGTTCCATATCGCTTGCTTTCCAGTAAAATTTATCCAGCAGGCGATAAACTTCTGGCTTATCTTCTTTTAACCCTTGACGTACAATAGTACTGATGTATTCTTCACGCCCATTAGAAGGGTTAAATAAACCTTTCGGATCACTGAGGTATTTTAAGTCCCAGCGGGAGAACATCCAATGAGGTGTCCAACCTGTGACGACGATCCAACGCTTATTTTTGATGGCATCACTTAATGCAGCCGCCATAGTCGCACCGCTACCCTCCATTAGCTTAAAGTTTTTTAGCTTATATGCTTTTATCACTTGCTCAGTTTTACTCATCAGCCCCGCACCTGGATCAATCCCAATAATCTTTCTTTTAAACTTATCGGCTTTGAGTTCTTCAATGGAATTGATTGTCACGTATTGAGGTACCACTAAACCAATCTTAGTTCCCTCAAGATTGGGACCCAAATTTTCGATTCTATCTGTTACCGCATTCAAATAGTGAGCATGAGTGGATTTTAACCAAGCTGCGACATGACCATCGACATCGCCACTGGCAACTGCTTGCCACATAACCGCCGCACTGACAGGAATGAGTTCAACTTTGTAACCCAATTCTTCCAAAACGACTTTGACCACATAAGTACTTGCTACTTCACTCGCCCATTCAACATAGGTCAGTTCAACAGTCTTTTTTTCGTCTTCTGCATGGACAGTAGTTATTCCAAAAGTACTCATAACCGTTAAGATAAAAGTAAAAATGCGATTTAAAATCTGTTTTTTCGTATTTTTCATTTAAATGTCCTGTTGTTGGCTCTTTAAAATTTTTCGTAACTACTCAGGGCAACCATAAAGGATTGCCCCTACAACCAGATTCTTATGTAGAGTAGGGGCAATCCCTTGTGGTTGCCCTGAGTAGTTACAAATTTTTCAAAGCTAAAGCGTTGAATTCCAACGTCCAAAGCGTTGAAGTAAAAAAACCAAATAAATCAAATAGTTAGTAACTAAATATTGAATAGCCCTCAATTTTTTTGCCCAATTTTCTGAGTAATACGATCAAGAATCATCGCTAAAATCACTATCGCAATACCCGCCTGAAAACCCATGCCCGGTTGCAATCTTTGTATCGCTCTCCAAACTTCACCGCCCAAGCCACCAGCACCGATCATTGCCGCAATCACAACCATAGATAATGCCAGCATAATTGTCTGATTAATGCCAGCCATAATTGTGGGAATAGCCAGGGGCAATTGTAGTTTAAACAATTTCTGACGTTTTGTAGAACCAAAGGCATCTGCCGCTTCTATCAATTCCTTGGGTACTTGCTTGATGCCTAAACAAGTTAAGCGAATAGTTGGTGGCATAGCGAAAATAACCGTGGAAAAAATAGCGGATACGCTCCCTAATCCAAAAAAAGGTATGGCAGGAATGAGATAAACAAATGCTGGCATTGTTTGCATGAAATCCAAAAGCGGCATAATGATACGATAAGCTGTTTTGGAAATGGCTGCGAAGACACCAATAGGAATACTGATTAATACTGCAATAAAAGTCGCAAAAAGAACTAGCGTCAATGTCTCTATCGTCGGTTCCCATAAGCGTAAATTCCAAATAAAAGCAAAGCCGATGAGGGTGAATAGAGCCACTTGTCGTCCTGATAACCGCCAAGCAATTAGAGTAAAAAGGATAATAATAACCCAGGGGGGGAAAAACATTAGGCTATCTATAATGAAGTTAATGATTTTCTCCAAGTATTCGCTAATATTTTTGGTCAAAAAAGCGAAATTTTCGGTTAGAAAATCCAAGCCCGCATCAATCCAATCATCCAATGGCAACTTGGGTATCGAAAAATTTTCCATCAAATATTACTCCTTTTTAGCCAATGCTGCTAGGACACCTGTGTTAATAACGATCCCTTGAAGTTGATGTTTTTCGTTTATCACTGGCACAGGCCAATGCCATTTGGCTAAAATGGAAATCAGCGTCGTGAGCGGCTCAGTCGCTGTCACCGTGGGCAACTCTGAATTGATGAGGCTCGCTATGGTTTTATCGCCACGAGATACCGCTGTTTCTACGGAGCCAATTCGTACCATACCCTGTAATGTGTTATCACGCTTGACGACAAAAATGCAGGATAAACTTTCAGTCTGCATTTTGTCGAAAACGGTTCTGGGCGCGTCATCAGAGTATGCAACAACTGCGGGTACTTGTATAGATTGGGCTGTGAGTAATTTGCATTTATCGACATTTTTCACAAATCGTTTGACATAATCGTCAGCGGGCGCAGTGATAATTTCATTAGGTGTGCCGATTTGAACGATTTGTCCTTCTCTCATCAAAACGACGCGATCCCCCACTTTAAGTGCTTCATCTAAATTATGGGTGATGAAAAGAATCGTTTTTTTTATGCGATTTTGCAGAGAAATCAGTTCATTCTGCATTTCATCACGTATCAGGGGATCCAACGCATTGAAAGCCTCATCCATTAATAAAATGTCAGGTTCTATTGCAAGAGCACGGGCTAAACCGACCCGCTGCTGCATCCCTCCACTGAGTTGACTGGGCATTGCTTCTTCCCAGCCTTCTAAACCGACCAATTTTAACATTTGACAAGCCTTTTCACGTCGAAAGGCTTTATCCTTATGCTGAATTTCCAAACCATATTCAACATTATGACAGACATTCCGATGAGGAAAGAGGGCAAAATGTTGAAAGACCATGCCAAATTTGTGGCGACGTAGTTCTAATAGGGCGTTATGTTCTAAATTTGTGATGTCCTCACCGTCAATAAATACTTTGCCCTGAGTGGGTTCAATCAGACGGTTTAGACAGCGAATCAGTGAAGATTTGCCACTGCCGCTGAGTCCCATCACGACTAAAATTTCACCCGCTTGGACTTCAAAGGAGACATCAACCAGAGCAACAGCCAGCCCTGTCTGATTGAATATCTCATCCTTCGTTTTGCCTTGGGATAAAAGCGTTAGAGCACGTTCTGGAGATGGCCCGAAAATCTTGGTTAATTTGACTGTTTTAATTTTTGCCATTTGATGGGCCAAGCCCTTATTTTTTACGGAAATGCAAAATACCCCAGGAAAGATAGCCTTTTTTACCTGATTTAATCCAGTGATTAAGACCCACTTTCATTTTGTCAATATATTCTTGAGCGCAAAGTTTCAATAAGTCGTTGTAGTGAAGTTCAACTTCCTTTAAGACATGACTATAGTGCGCCACAAGATTATCAGCCATTTCAATGACTTGAATCTTTTCAAAACCTAATTTGTTCGCAGTTTTGCTGTAAAAACCAATTGATCCCATTGAGTCAAGAAGAATTCGATCTAAAACGGGTTGTAATACCCCATCAGGGCAATCATCACTTTGCATGGGATCAGTGAAAATAAAATGACCTCCCGGTTTAAGAACACGATAAGCTTCTTCAAGTACTTTGTAACGATTACCGCTGTGCAAAAAGGCATCTTGGGACCAAACAACATCATATTGCTGATCTTCTAATGGTATTGCTTCAAAATTTCCCTCAATCACTCGAATTTTGTTTGTTAAACCTTGTTCTTGGTTCAACTGACGAGTACGTTGATTTTGAACTTCACTCACATTTAAGCAGTCAACGTAACAGTGGTGTGTTTGTGCTAAATAGCGTGCAGGTCCACCATAGCCCGCGCCAATATCCAACACCCGAGTGAATTCATTTAAGGATAGCAGACTGGCTATTTTTTCAACTGTACGATGACTGGCATCGAAAATACTATCCTTTTCCTTTTCATAAAGACCAACGTGAATATCTTCACCACCCCAAATCGTGGCGTAAAAATGATCAGCATCATCGCTATTATAGTAATCGCGAGCTGTTTCTACTGGGCTAGAATATTTTGTCATTGAGTGACTTTCTCCATTTTTTTCATTTTTCTTCATCCATTTTACGACATTTTTGTTTTTGAATCATTAAATTTCTTGTTATTATAGCGTTTTACGTTCGAGGTTTGAGTTTTTTGAAGAAAAACTCAAGTCGAGGCTAA
>JAOZSV010000279.1 GCA_029939505.1 Thiotrichaceae bacterium
TTTGTCGTTTTCAATTTTCACGAAAAACCTCCGAGGTTTCCAAAACCTCGGAGGTTTGGTATCTAAGTTAGCTTTGTCGTTTTCAATTATTCCAATCCGCCGCTTATACGTTCTGCTTCTTCAAGGCTGGTTATGCTTCGCATCGTCAATTGAAGGGCGGCTTGCGAGAGATTTTGATAACCGGGGCGTTGTTTTGCGACTTGCGTAAATGTTGCTACATCGCCTTGTGTTAGCAAATCAGCCAGTTGCGCGTCTATTTCCAAGAGTTCAAAAATACCTACCCGTCCACGATAGCCAGTATTATGGCAGTGAGCGCAGCCAATTCCATGTTGTGTTTGTTTAGCAGATTTGCCTATTACACTGGTTAGCCATGCTTGTTGTTGGACATTGGGCGTATAGGCGGTGCGACAACTTTCACATAAACGCCGCAGTAAACGCTGGGCTATCACGGCTCGT
The DNA here is from genome assembly GCA_029939505.1 of Thiotrichaceae bacterium. Classification (GTDB taxonomy): domain Bacteria; phylum Pseudomonadota; class Gammaproteobacteria; order Beggiatoales; family Beggiatoaceae; genus QNES01. Next base: position 457 of record JAOZSV010000279.1, read on the forward strand.
AAGGAAGCAGCGACGAGATAGTCTTTAGCACCCATATCCATTAAACGATTAACGACACTTATTGCGTCATTGGTGTGTAAGGTGGATAGTACCAAATGGCCTGTCATGGCTGCACGTAAACCAATTTCTGCCGTTTCCTCATCACGCATTTCACCCACCAGTATCACATCTGGGTCTTGGCGTAAGGCGGAACGCAAAACACTGGAAAAAGTCAGCCCAATATCACTATTGACTTGTACCTGATTAACACGCGGTAAGCGATATTCAATAGGATCTTCTATGCTAATGATTTTGGTTTCAGGACGGTTGAGCATATTTAAGGCGGCATACAAAGTCGTGGTTTTACCACTGCCAGTAGGACCAGTAACTAATAGCATACCATAAGCGTGTGTGAGCATATTTTCAAATCGTTGCCGAAGTTTGGTTGGCATACCCAATTGGGTTAAATTCAATAGCCCTCCCGAATGATCAAGCAGACGCATGACGACGGATTCTCCGTATTGTACTGGCAAGGTGGAAATACGCACATCAATCATTTTATCTTTGACTTGGAGATTAAAACGTCCATCTTGTGGCAATCGTTTTTCAGAAATATCTAAGCCCGCCATCAGTTTTAAACGTAATACGAGGGTTGAAGCAATACGTTTTTCTGGGATTATTTGTTCATGCAATAGATTATCAATCCGCAGACGAATTCGTAACACGTTTTCATCTGGCTCAATATGTATATCTGAGGCTCGCATCTGCATTGCATCTTCAAACAGCGATTGCAGCAGTTTAACCACCGGCGCTTCATTAATATCCTTATCGGTAAGCTGTTTCAAATCATTGCTAGATAATTCCTCAAGCAACTTTTCGGCAAAATGAGTAATCTCATGAGTGCGGCGATAGATACCATCAATCGTGCGTAAAAAATCAGCTTCACGTACTAATGCTAAGCGGATGGGTTGTTTAAGAATCTTTGTGAGTGAGTCAAACGCAAAAATATCAGTCGGATCAACCATACCGACTAAAATAAAGTCGCTGGTGCGACTTAAAGCAATGGCACGAAACCGCCGTGTGTAGGTTTCTGGAATGAGTTGCACAATATCGTGCTCAAATGGATAACGTTTTAAATCAACCCATTTTACTTGTAACTGAATGGCGAGAAGTGGCAGTAATTTATCCTCTTTGATGTAGCTATGATCTATTAATATTTTATCCAGTTTATCTCCACTGTTTTTTTGTATAGCGAGTGCTTTTTTAAGTTGCGCGGAAGAAATGGCACGGTGTTTTATTAACAACTTGTCTAAACTGATTTTTTTATGAGTATCCATTTCAATGGAAGAGTCTATGAATCAATCCAACCCGCTTTTCGACTGAAAGTATATACGGTGAGTGTGATATGAGTGGAGGGATAGTTGTTTATAACTATATCTAATTCATCCCAATAAAATTTCCAAGGTAAATCTTCCAAAAAACGAACATAAGCCAACATATCCTTATGATTCCCACTAAACTCTATGCGTAAGCTATGTTTAAACACTTGGGCTGATGTGTTGATTTTAGATAGAGGCTGACTTAGCTGACTTATCTGAGTTTCCAATTTAAGCAAAGTCAATGATGTTGGAACTAACACCGATTTGAGCATTTTTAACATATTTTGAGGAGAAATTAAAGTGCTGGTTAAAAATTTAATCTTATTTTCTTGGTGAAGCAATTGATTACGCAAATTATTGAGAGTATAATTGTCGTCATTTGCATCTGGCTCAATACTCGGATTTTTTAATTCTTGGATGGTTTGGTTTAAGGTGTTAAGGTGTTTTTGTTTATATTGTAATAATGAAGACAAGTGAAGCCGTTGTTCTTCTAAGGGCTGCATTAACAAGAAATCCCAAATCGCATAAATTAACCCTATAATAACCAGTAATACTAAACCACGCTCACGTAAACTCAGATTTTCAAAACGAGTAATCAACCGATTTATTTGTGAGAGCATAAAGTTTAGAATTCTTAAAAACCTCAGAGGTTTGAAAATTTATTGGCTGGCAGTATTATCCAACACAAACGTGAATGTCTGCTTTTCATCAACGCGCTCTAACCTGACTTGTTGAAAGTAAATTTGTTGAAACGCGCTTTTTTTGCTCAAGATAGTGATTAAACCTGGTACTAATTCAGGCTGCGATGTTTTGCCAGTGAGGGTTATAGCAGTACCTCCCGCTCGTAAATTGATTTTTGTTAGCCTTATGTTTTCATATTGGTATGCCAAATCTTCCAAATATTTAGAAAAGCCACTCATGTTGCCCTGTGATTGATTTTGTAAGACTTCAATCAATTTATTATTGGTTTCTATCTTTGCGGATAATTGATTAATTTCTGTTTCTGACTCATCACTTTTTTTACTTTTAGTTTGTTTTGATAATGAAGTTCGTCTCAATTCTGCGAGACGTTTTTCAACTGTGCGGTTTTGGGTAGAAAAATGCCGTAATTTTTCCCGTAAAGTTGATACTTCTTGAGAAGCCGAGGTATAAATTAATATCAAGCCTAAACAAGTGAGCACCATTATTCCTAACAATAACATATTGGCTGATAACAATTTGCGAGGTTTATTTGAAGGGAATTGACCAGAAGTGGGTTGAAATAAATTAATTTGTTGTTTCATAATCTGGTTGCAATCAAACCTCTGAGGTTTTCAAAACCTCTGAGGTTTTTTTAAGTGAATTATCTCAATTTTTCTATTTCCGTAAAGCGGCACCCAATATCGGAAAACATTGAGCTTGTTGTGCTGCGGTTAAGCACAATTTAGAATGGAGTAATTTGTTTAAATCCAAAAGGCGCACATTTATCCCCAAATGAGTTGCCAGATATTTGCCCAAATTTGGTAATGGCGGTGACGTGGGCGCAATAACTAAACGATTGATGGGAGCCTGATTAAAATGATTTTCGTAGTAAGTTAATGAACGGCGGATTTCCGCTATTATCAATGGCACCATGCGATTAATATCCCCTTCAACGGTGCGGCTCAAATATAAAGTGGTATTACGAGTGATCGTTAGCATCCTATATTTAGGGGTCAACCATAGCAAAGCCACCCCCTCTTTATCCTCCGGCAATAACGCTGCGATATTACGCATAGCCAATTCTGGTATATCCAAAGCAATTAGTTTAAAACCCATTCCCAGCAAATTATCAATGTGTGTCTGCACGACTTTTTTACGCGCAATTACCACATAAATCATTTTTTCTTGCCGATGACTAGCTGGTACATCAAATACGTCAATGATAGCCTCTTCTATATTAAAATCAATTAACTCTTGCACTTGCCACCGAGTTGCCGCGACTAATTCAGAATCAAGCACTGGTGGAGCCTCAGTTAATAGTATTTGATAATGACCTATTCCCATTACCCCGACACATGGAATCCGTTTAAGTGAATGACGCTTGATAAATTTACGCAAAACGCTGGTAGGGCGTTTATAGTTAAGCAAAGATTTATACAAATCTAATCGTGGCGTGGCATTATTGGTACGTGAAAGTCTTACCAAACGAATGCTGTTATTATACCAACCAACACCCAATTGAGTATGGGGAGGTGATTTGTTCCAAGGTAGTAGAAATGGCATAGATTTTATCGACAGTCTAAAATTCAGTTAATGGCATTGGGGCAGGAGATGAGAAGCCCTACACAAATAGTCTGTTGAATAGTGCGTGTCACATAATTGCTTCGATTAATCATCCCTTGAAAAGCCGTCACTTTTAATATATAAACGGTGTAATTGTTGTTATTGCCATCAGTCATGGGCGTGGCAACACAATTAACCGTTACGGTAAATCCACGAGTGCCACCGTCTGTCAAGGTAAAAGTTGGAGCGATTTGTCCACAATTTAAGTGATTAGCATTGTGGTGCCGAGCATCATTGATTGCCCATTGCATACCACTATGCGCCGCAAACCTTGCTTGTATGCTTCGCTGTGATAAACTTGTACTAACTCGTTGATTACCAACTAATTTTACCATATAAGTTCCCATTAATACCATGAAAACAGTTATTACGATTACCGTAGAAACGAGGATAAAACCTTGTTGTTTTAGGTAAGTATTCATTGTCGAAGAATAGCAAGCTGTTGAAATAATGTAATACCCCCGCTCTGACTATCGGTTAAGGTGATAATCAATTTAACTAATTCTCCCCGCGTTGCCGGCGCAACTGTAAAATCACAGGCACTGACTTGATTCACTAATAGATTCCCGCTCGGCAAAACCGTCTTTTGGATTGGGGAATAAGGATAATTGGTATGATGGGTGATTTCTCCGGTGCTGAGATTGCAAACATAACTGACTGAATGTTCACTCTGACGAAATTCCAGCGCGACGATTGTATCATTGCGGGTAATGCGTGTGCTATTGGGTACAGCCAACCGGATATCGCGAGCCATCTGTTGCAAAACCGTGTCAGCAAGATAAGTCAGGTTAGCATTGCGTTCAACTTCCCGATAGACTTGAAAACTAAGGCTGATGAGTTGGGCTAACGAACTCACTAAGATGCCAAGAATGAGCATCACAACAACCATTTCTATCAGGGTAAAAGCACGGTTAAATTGTTTGTTATTCAATAGCATATAAGAACTTATCACTACTAATAGAAACCAAGTTGTGGTCAAAGACCTCTGAGGTTTTGAAAACCTCAGAGGTCTGGTTAAAATGGCCAAAGACCTCAGAGGTTTTGGAAACCTCAGAGGTCTGGTTAAAATGGCCAAAGACCTCTGAGGTTTTGGAAACCTCAGAGGTCTGGTTATGGCCAAAGACCTCTGAGGTTTTGGAAACCTCAGAGGTCTGGTTAAAATGGCCAAAGACCTCTGAGGTTTTGGAAACCTCAGAGGTCTGGTTATGGCCAAAGACCTCTGAGGTCTGGTTAAAATGGCCAAAGACCTCAGAGGTCTGGTTATGAGGAATTAAAACCAGTCATCCCCGATCAAATGAACAATTTGTTTTTCGTTATTCCAAGTTTGATGGCAATTATTAAAAGTGTCTAAATTGCCAAACCATCCGAGTACTTTTTCCGATTTGACCTGACTGGCTTTTTGATGAATGATGGCGCGATAAGAGGAGTAAGGGTAAGTGCGAAAATCATCAACAAACCCATGTTTTTCTGGATTGCGATGGATGTAAGTGACTAGGTGAATAAAATAACTGTCAGAATCAACGCGAATGCGACCAAAACGACCCTGAAAAAGACTTCCCACATGCTCATAGGCTTTATTAATGGATTTTGTGTAGCTGTTTAACAAGTTGGCGATCTGTTGTGTTGGATTTAATACCTTGACGGGCGTTGAGACCTCTGAGGTTTCAAAAACCTCAGAGGTCTGTTCGTTCACGGGGGTTAAGACAGATATTTGTTCTTCCACTGTCTTTATCCGCACTAAAAAATGAAAGTGATTTTTCAACAAACAATAAGCGTAGGTATCTGCCACCGGCACGATATAT
>JAOZSV010000091.1 GCA_029939505.1 Thiotrichaceae bacterium
TCGCTTAAATATCAAACACTTCCAAATCTAAAGGTTTGGACTCCAAGGCTTAATGGCATTGCGCCGGCGCGTGGGAACCAGAAAAACGCTAACTACAAGGATTGTATATAAAAAGGGATTAAAAACGAGCCTCGATCCAATCCTTTCTTATATACAATCCTTGTAGTTATTGTTTGGGTAACGAGAAAACTTGATGATCGAGTAATATGAAAATTTCAAAAAATGTCTGAATCAGAATTGGCAGAATTAAAGAATTGACAGAATTAAAACCAAACAAATCTTAATATCATATTGTTTTTATTCTGAAAATTCTGAAATTCTAAAATTCTGATTCAAACCATTAATTAAACACCAAAAAAACAGTACAACGAATTAACGAAATTAACGAATTAAAACCAATCAAACCAGAAAAATTCATTTATTTCGTCAATTCGCTGTACTCAATTGCCAACTATAAAGTACAGCTAATTACGGGGATAAGCGAATTGAACCAGAGAAACAGAGGACTTATAATTCGTTTATCCACGTAATTCGTTGTACTCAATTATTTCCACCACCATCTGTCTGAATCAGGATTTACCGGATTTAAGGATTTCCAGGATTATGGGTGATGATTTTTTATCCTGTTTTCTGATTCCCACGCCGGCGCGTGGGAACTAGAATAAATTATAAAATCCCATCATTGTGAAGTTGAACGAGTTTAGGCAGTAATTTATCTAAAATCTCAAATACGGTTGTTTTAAAGGTGTTTTCTAGCTCTTCTCTTGATGTTTGTGGGGAAAGTGTTTGAAGGCTGCGGAGTCTTTGTTTACTTGTTCCCTCTTTGAACTTAGCATCTGGAAAAATTGGTTTCAAATTACTTTCAAACCATGCTTTGTTACAAGCTCCACTAGCCTCATCAATATAACTGTTGATGGACTTCTTTCCAGTGGAAGTGGTAGATTCGTTAAGGGAACCATAATTCAACCAGAATGCAATATGAAACCCATTACCATCAGAGCTTTTTATATGTGAATATGCACAAATACCAAGTTTATTGTCATCGGTATCAGGAAACTGATATTCTGTAAACTTCTTGTCCAGAATTGGAGCAAGTTGCTTCAGTTCATTTTGATATCGGGTTTCTATACCTTTAATAACATATTTTATCAATTTAAGATTCTGCTCTCTTATTTCACTTTCCGCCACGCCCCCTGCCTTATTTGACACCTGCCCATATGGGGGATGTGGTAGAGTGGGTTCTTGTGAAGCCAAGGGCTTCTGAACCTGGGCTTTTCTGAAAATGAACCATAAGCTCATTAGTACTAAAATGCCATAGCCAATCCATAATGGAGGGTAGGCAAACAAACCGAAAAAAGATTCGATACTGACAATAATCCCTATAATAAGAGTTAATGTGCCTAAAATTTTATTCCATTTATCATATGTAATCATAATATTCGCTCAAATATTGAAATTGGATTTAATATATTAACATATTATAATTAAAAAAGCGAGGGTAGGGTGTGTAGGAGCGAAGCGGAAACCCACCATTCCATATAAAGGTGGGTTTAGCTTCGCTGACTTCGTATCGTTTCCCTACCCCCCCTATGCTTCCTGGTGTGTCCAGACTCGGTTCTCACGCAGGCGAGTGGGAACCAGAAAAATTAAAATACGCCAAGGCTTGATCCTTTTTATGCGTTGCCTTCTCAATCAACTGCACAAATAAACGCTCTGCCTCATCCAAAGCACCGCTGGAAGATAACACGCGCCCCGCCTTATTTGACACCTGCCCATAAAGTGGATGTTGTGGCGATAAGCGTTGTAATTGTGTCAGCAGGGCTTTGATCAATTGCCGATTTTCGGGCGCGTATTGCGTTGTACCATCACGATGGTTGATTTGGGCGGAATCATATTCGAGGTTCAAGTTTTTTCTGTAAAAAAACTTGAACCTCGAATGCAGTTGTGCGGTTAAAATGTCATCCAACTTTTGGTTCATTTCCTCCGCTAAACCATGCGTTTTAACAACCGTTTCTTTCGTCTCAGCGACATCCTCCTTAATTTCATCAAGGCTAGTATAGACATCCATTGCCCAATCCAACACATCATCCAACTGATCCGCAAAACGATTTTGAAAACAGAGCAATTGTTCATGCTGAACTTGCCACTCTTTTAAATGTTGTACTTGCTGATCGATTTGTTCACTCAGAAAAGGGTGTTTTTCTTGGGTGCTTTTCAAATCATCAAGGGTTGCCTGAATATTTTTAACCTCAATACACAGGCGTTCTTGTTGTAAAGCCGTTTGTGTTGCTTGAACTCGCGCATCTTGGCGAAACTGTTCCCGAAAGAAAAATAGGACCGAATCGCCTAATAAGCCCTTAAAGCGTAGAAATGCCGCTAACGTGTCATCAACGGGTTCAATCTTTTCCATTTGCGCTAAGATTAAATCGCTGATGGCGATGGTTTTTCTATCTCCAATGAGGGCGGATAAGTCATTTTCTGTTATCTCTTTGATTTCAAAGAGTTTATCTGTTTTCTTTGCCCATTTTTGGAGGGGTTTTACAAAGCTGAAGCGTTGTACTCCATTTTGTTCGCTGAAGGGTTTGTAGTAATTTTCTTCAATTTGTTTGGCAAATTCGCGGGTGATTTTGGAATGGCGCACCTTTTTGATGAGGGAATCGGGCGCGTCAAGCCCAATGCTGATTGCGACGAAGCTATAACCACAAGCGTCTTGATAGGCTTTGGTGATTTCGTCGGCAGTGAGTGTAAAATGTTCTTTAATAATGGGCATCGCTTTTTCTAGCACCCGCGCTGTGACTTCTACGAGGACAGGGCTATCTAATAATGCGCCAAATAATGTTTGAGTTAGGGATGGTAAGGGCATGATATTTTTTTTAAACGATAGTAACTACTCAGCCTTGAAATAAATTTCAAGGCTAACAGCTTTCGAGGTTTTAGTTTTTTTGAAAACTAAAACCTCGAAAAGCAGGCTAAAGCCAGCTAAACTACTCAGTCTTCTTTTAGTCTGCTTTAGCAGACTTTAGCTTTCAGCCTTGAAATTTATTTCAAGGCTGAGTAGTTACAAACGATAAAGTTAAGCCTTAGAGGCTCTTGCAAAACTCTTATGATGAGGGCAGACACGCAGGTATGCCCCTACAAAACATCACGTCTTTTTGGATTGTAGGGGCATTCGAGGTTTTAGTTTTTTGAATCGTTAGCCTCGAATCCTGTGTGTTCGCCCTTATATGTGAATTTATATTATAAATAAAATAGTTATTTTGAAAACAGCTGGTGATTTTTAAAAAAATGTTAAAACCATTATTTGAAATTTCTTTCAAAGTCTAAATAAATATAACCTTTTGATTTTTATAACGTTTTTAGATTTTATCTTCAAAAAAGAGGAGAGAGACAAACTATAAATCATTTTTTTCAATATGTTATATACTATATTTGTATATTAATAGATTCTAACTTGAACATCGAGAATAATGTATTTTGCCTCCAATGTCACGAATTTAAGTACCTGTGCATAAGCGAATTAAGAATGCGAATTAAAAGTTGATTTCCATACATCCCCATATCTGTTCCAATGCTGGAGTATTGAACCAATACACGACTTTAAATGAATAGCCAAGATATAATAACTCGTCTAAAAAAAGAAAAATGGGTATTAAGAAATATAAAGGGCAGTCATTACCAGTTTGTCCATTCAAAAAAACGGGGACGAGTGACTGCCCGCATCCCAAAAAGGATTTACCAAAAGGTACATTGTATTTACAGACAAGCCGGTTGGAATTGGCCTTAACTTTGTTGTTTTAGAAATATGATGAATTTTTCCGTTGTCGTTCATAAAGAGCCTGATTCAGCTTATGGAGTCACAGTCCCTGATTTGCCCGGTTGCTTTTCGGCAGGTGACACTTTAAAAGAGGCATTAGAAAATACCAAAGAAGCCATTGAGTGCCATATCGAGGGCTTATTAATGGATGAGGAATTTCTCCCTATTCCCCAAGCCATTGAGAAACATTATCAAAACCCTGATTACTCAGACGGTATTTGGAAATCAGTGCGTGTTGAACTGTCAAATATTTCAGAAAACTCAAAACCGATTGAAGTGACTTTACCTGAAAAAATACTCACTCAACTTGACAACTATGCTAAAAAACAAGGGGATACCCGTTCAAGTTTATTGGTTCAAGCCACTATTGAGTAAATGTAGGGTGGGTAGGAACGAAGTGGAAACCCACCATTTTTGGTGGGTTTCGCGTTCGCTCTACCCACCCTACATTAAAAGACTTAATTTTTTGTCCTGTACAAATGGTGAATAAAAATACATTTTTTCTCGTTCCAACGTTCCAGCGTCACTCCTTATAAAAAAATACTGAGAACAAAACTGACTAAATAACCAATTAGGAGGTTTATAGATGAGTCCTCGTCCAAAAGCTTTTCCCTGCTCCCATCTTTTTACGGTTGAAGATTGGCACAAAATGGGAGAAATGGCTCTGTTTTCGCCAGAGACACGAGTTGAATTAATTGACGGAGAAATTATAGAAATGGGTCCAATAGGTAGCTCACACGCTGGGCATGTTAATCGACTGAACTATTTATTTAATAGACAAATAACAGATTCAGAAATTGTGAGTGTACAAAATCCGGTCATACTGAAAAATTATTCTGAACCACAACCGGATTTGATGATATTGCGTCATGAACCCCATTTTTACAGTGAAAAACATCCTACACCAGAGGATGTGTTGTTGCTCATAGAAGTATCCGATAGCACATTGACTTATGATCGTACTATCAAAAAGCCACTATATGCACGTTATGGCATTATCGAATATTGGATAGTGAATTTAAAAAATGACTGTATTGAAGTTTATTTGAATCCACAAGCGCAAGACTATACTTTGATACACATTATGCGTCATGGTAGAGTTATCACACCTTCTAAACTCCCACATATTTCGGTAGCCGTATCTGACGTTTTGGGGAATGGTGAATGGTGAAAAGTAGGGGCGAACCTGCGTGTTCGCCCTCATTTTAAATCAATCAAAATGGTGAATGATGAATAAAGAACTTTTTTTCTACGAAGCGTTTGACAAAGAGGAAGAAGCCCTCAAACGTTATTTATCGCCCAATGTGAAAGCGGGTTTTACTTGGAAGACGATTCAAGAAGAGGGAAGCTCGCTTCCCCCAGCTTCCCTTATTAGTATAAGAACACAATCTGTCATTCCTGCTTCCTGGGCAACTCAAATGTCAGGGCTTTTGACACGGAGTACAGGTTATGATCATATTCATCGTGATTTGCACAAGACAAATCTGCCCTGTGGCTATCTGCCCTTATATTGCAGCCGCGCCGTTGCAGAGCAAACCATGTTATTATGGATGTCTTTGTTAAGAAAACTGCCACAACAAATCCATCAATTTAATCATTTTAATCGAGATGGACTCACAGGGCAAGAGTGCCAGCATAAAACCCTATTAATTGTAGGTGTTGGCAATATTGGATATGACACAGTGCAAATTGGCAAAGGGCTGGGCATGAACGTTTTGGGTGTTGATATTGATGAAAAACACGCCGATTTATCCTATACTTCTATAGAGGAAGGGCTGCCACAAGCTGATATTGTCGTTTGTGCGATGAATTTAACCCCAGATAATGTGGGTTATTTCCACTATTCATTATTAAAACAGGGCAAGCCAGGGCTTATTTTTGTTAATATTGCTCGTGGTGAATTATCTCCGACAGAAGATTTACTCCGCCTGATTGACGAGAAGTTTCTTGGGGGAGTCGCATTAGATGTCTATGATAAAGAAAGTGAACTGGCTATTTTATTGCGTGGGGGTAAAGTTCATGATAAAAGTAGGGAAACATCAGTCACGCTTGAATTGGCAAAACGCCCCAATGTCATATTGACTCCCCATAACGCCTTCAATACAGAAGAATCTGTTGATAGAAAATCGGCGCATAGTATTCAACAAATGACCCATTTTTTAAAAAAGGGTCAATTTTTGTATTCAGTGCCAAAAGGATAAATGATGAAAAAGAAATTCCTGATTGTTTTTGGCACTTTATTGAGTCTTATTTTGCTAGTTGTCGTATTTTATGCGTTAGATTGGCATGCTTTTTTTACCGCCCTTAAAACAGTTCGTATTCCAGAACTCTTATTAGCAGGGGGAGTAGTTATCATTGTGATTGCCCTGCGCTCACTGCGTTGGAATTTGGTCACTCGTATGCCCTTAGCACATTTTAAGCATTTTTGGCAAGCGGCTAATATTGGTTATTTAGGAAATATAATTTACCCCGCAAGGGCAGGTGAAGTATTACGAGTTGTTGCGCTTCATCATTTTGCGTCATTAAAATTTGGGCGTGCATTGTCTAGTGCGGTGATTGATCGAATGCTTGATATGATTGTGGTGGGGCTATTTACGCTGATGGTACTTTGGATACATGGTCATAAAATTGATCCCAATGTGGGCAAAGGTGTTATCGGTATTTTTATCCTCGCGACTTTGATATTAACGCTTTTAGTTATTTTTGTTGATCGCTTATTTGCTTATGTGCAACAATGGACGGTACAAAAAAAATGGCAAAAGCAATTACAAGAATTACTCCTACATGGCTTAGAAGGGGTTCAAGTTTTTCGCCACACTTCTAATATAGTGACTGTATTGCTATTAACGATTTTTATTTTTATGCTGGATTATTTCTGGATGTGGCAAGTCATGCTCGCATTTGGCTGGGATTTGCCCTTTGAAGCCGCTTTAACTGTTGGCGTTTTCTTACTTGTCAGTATTTCTTTACCCTCAGCCCCGGGTTATGTTGGCATTTTTCAAGTCGCTTGTGTGTTGGCTTTGGGGCTATATGGTATTGAGCAATCTCTGGCGGTGGCTTATTCGATAGTGTTGCAATTGCTCAGTTTCTCAATTATGGCAGTGCAAGGTACGTTAGTCACGCTTTATTGTGGTTTTAACCTCTCACAAGAACGGCAAGAAGCAACGGATGATCAAATTTCCTCTCTTAAAAAGTAATGAGATCAAAATTGACAAAAAAAAATGAATATTTTTTCGGCTTTCATGCGGTGCGACAAATTTTTAAAAACGACATTTCTCGCGTGCTAGAATTATGGGTACAGCAAAAACGCAATGATGCTAAAATACAAACATTGTTACAGCAGGCTAAACAACAAGCGATTAGCATTCAATCGGTACAGAAAAAAACTTTGGATAAGTTAACTGAAAATGGACACCATCAAGGTATTGTTATTCGCTGCAAGGCTCATCTTATCAAGACGAAAACGACGCTGGAAGATATTATTGCTTCATTGAAGACTCCCCCGTTTTTATTGATATTAGATGAAGTACAAGATCCACAGAACTTAGGCTCTTGTTTGCGAACTGCTGATGCGGCGGGTATTGATGCGGTGATTGTCCCAAAAAACCAAGCGTGTAAATTGAGCGCGATAGTACATGTCGTCGCCTGTGGCGCAGCAGATACAGTACCTTTAGTCCAAGTCACTAATCTAGCCAGTGCGTTGCGCTGGTTAAAAGATCAAGGTATTTGGTTAGTTGGACTTGATGAAAAAGCGGAAACTTCTCTCTTTGATGCTCATCTCACTGGTCCCATTGCATTGATTTTAGGGGGTGAAGGGAAGGGATTACGCCGATTGTCGCGAGAGAATTGTGATTTATTGGTACGCATTCCCATGTTAGGTGAAGTAGAAAGCCTTAATGTGTCAGTAGCGACGGGGATTTGTTTATATGATGTGGTGCGGCAGCGTCAATGCTATTAAGTAGTGCAATTGTTGTAATTGGAGTTCAACGCTTTAGCTTTGATTCCTAAGGGAAGCCGATAAAATAACTTGTACAAATATAATAATGAGAAACCAAGTTTCTTCAAGAAACTTGGTTTCTCATCATTATATTAACGGGAAGTTATTTCGTGATCATTCCTTAGCTTTGACTCCTAATTGGAGTTCAACGCTTTAGCTTTGACTCCTAAAAGAAAAAATCACTTTTCAAAGTGTAACAAAGGAAATTAAAAACTCACATGGTCACCCAAAACGAATTAAAGGCGTTTTACGAAACCAGTCTTAAACCCAAGTTGTTATTTTTTGAGGAACAACGCAAACTTCTTCTCAGTAAACGAAGAACACTTTGGAATATCTTCTGGATATTGGTTATATTTGCCATTTTTGTGATGATAAGTGCTTTGATCTTGGTGGATGAGAGAGAACTTTTGAATTTCACGAATTTTAACAATAAAGGGGATTTTCAAACATTCTTGACGATCGTCATAATCATCTATCTGGTAATCATCGCTATAATCATCAAGAATTTCTATAAGAAAATGAAATCTTCTTATCAGACTCATTTCAAAAAAGCGGTGGTTGCTTCCTTAGTGACATTTATTGATGAAAACTTGAGCTATACTCCCAAAGATAACTCGACTGTTAATAAAGGGTTGTTTAAAAAAGAATTTCAGAATAGCCATTTGTTTAGAGGACAGACAATTCATTCTTTTCGTGGAGAAGATTATGTCGGTGGTATTTTAGGTGGAATAAGCATAAACTTTTCCGAAATTCTTGCAACAGAGCGAGTAGTAACAGGCTACTATTACGATGAAGAGGGTGATCGTCAGAATGAATACTCTATTCTGAATATTTTTAAGGGACTCTTTTTTGTTTTTGATGTGAATTTGGATTTTGAAGGAGTGACTACGGTTATTATACCCAACACAACTTCATCTTATCGCTTTAAAAAATACTTGCCATTAGTCAAGTTAGCAAAGCCGGCATTGGAAAGTGAATTTATTGTGTATAGTGATAATCCAATGATAGCCAAATACGTTTTTTCGACGGCGTTTATGCAGCGTCGTTTACTGGCATTGCGTAGTCGGTTAAAAACACCTGTCCAGTTGTCTTTTGTTAATGGCAAACTGTATATGGCAATTCCTGTTTCTGAGGATTTATTTGAACCACCAGTATTTAGTACGGTATTAGATTTTCAGCTCATCCAAACGACTTTTGAATATATGCAGCTCGGTAAAGAAATGGTAGAAGAGTTAATCACTCTTTTAAAACAACCTAATTCCATGAATTTGGAATAATTCATCTACTTCCAATACCTTCGCCAATTAACATACTAAATAATAAGGTTATTATGCCATTTTGGTTAAATTTCAAATACTTACAGTATTCTTGAACCCAATTGATCTGATTTTAAATCTCGTTAATTTTAAAGCGTTTTTTTAATAGTTGAGCTTAATATTCAAGTGTTTGGCGAAGGTATTAACTTCCTGACAGGTTTTAAAAACCTGTCCGCCTTTAATCGGAAATATGACTATGAAATTTATTACTACTGTATTATTTTTATGTTTTGGAGCCATTTTGATTTATTTTTCTCTTGCTTGGTTTTTTGACATCACAGTTCATGATATTGGTAACGTGACTCCAATTCAGGCTGATCACATTGACGAATCCAATGAAGAGAAACTGGTTTATTTAACGGGTGACACGAAAATCGATGATATTTTAACCGACCCTTTATTTGGCGTTATCGTTTCCGATGTCATTAAATTCAAACGGGTTGTGGAAAAATTTGATGGACAAGATAAGGGCTGGTCAAAGAATTCTTCGCGTCTAAACAGTGAAACATTTATGCCAAAAAAGGTTAAATTGGGTGCATTTACTTTATCTTCTGGTCTTATAGATCAGATGCCCCATTTTCAGCACATACCCATGACATTAGAATTATTTGAACAGATTCCGGATAATCTCAGTGTTCAATTGGGTGGTCAATTGCATTTAAACAACGGCAATTACTATGTAGGACAATACCCGGATAATCCTCAATTTGGTGATTTACGGATCCGTTTTTTTGTCGTTCACATTGATGCGGTGAGTATTATTGCTAAACAAGTTGGTTCAAGTTTAGTTTCCTATCAAAAAAATTGGAGCTCGCCTGCTGTTGAACTGTTGAAATCTGGTATAGTCAGTATGGAGAAAATGATAACCGGTCAAAAAAATATTCCGGTCAAAACAGACTATTTTTCCCAATTTCGCAGCAGGTTACCGTTATATTTGTTAGGAATTTTTACCTTGCATATCGGTATTTATTTAATATTTTGGACCTGGAACAATTGGCTTTCTGCCCTGGTAATAACCATCAGTCTACTTCTTATCATTATCGCTGGTGTTTGGATAAGTTATCTTCCGATGCTGGGTGTCAGCTTGATCGTGATAGCCCTTGGAAACTTGTATTTCTTAAAACCGGCTGCTCGGTTGTTGACCCCCTTAAACTTTGAGCCACCTGAAGAAGTCACGCTAGTTCAGGAAACGGTTGTTCCCCAGAAAGTATGGTAGGTCGGGTTAGCTTATCAAGCGTCGCGTGATAACGTAACCCGACATTTACCTAATAAATCGCCCTGTGTCGGGTTACGGCAAAATCTAACCCGACCTACTTAGCTACTTAGCTGACTATACATAGGAATCAATACCATGACACATTATTTTCATAAATCTATCCCATTGAGTGTTTTAACCTTACTTTTTTTATGGTCATCATTTGTCCATGCACGGACAGATTGTACACAAGTCACCCAAATCCCAAAAACCGAATGTGAAGCCCTACTCGATCTCCAGCAGCGCACGAATGGGCAGGCTTGGAAAAATAAATGGGGCTGGGGCGAGACAAATGAACCTTGTCATTGGCACAGTCGCAAAAACAGCGCATTTGCGGTTGCCGGAGTTACCTGCGAAAGTGGTCATGTCACCATACTGCATTTAAATAACAACAGGCTCAATGGTTCAATTCCGCAATCAATAAGTCACTTCAAAAAATTACGCTATCTGTTTCTAGCCAAAAACCGCTTGCATGGTCCCATTCCTGATTCTCTAGGCAACTTGAGCCAATTGACAAAGCTCTGGCTAAATGAGAATGAACTCAGTGGCCCTGTTCCGGATTTCCTTGGCAATTTTGATCAACTAAAAGAACTCTTGCTGAACGGCAACCAATTTGAAGGCACCATTTCAGAGGTGATTAACAAATTGAAGCAATTGGATTTTCTCAATTTAGCCCAAAACCAATTCAGTGGACTGTTTCCTAAAGCTTCGATAAATTTGAGTAAACTCATCATAGATGACAAGCACTTGAGTGACTTTATTTGTTTCGTTGTGACCCAAATTCCGCAAGCCGAGTGTAAAGCCTTATTTGAGTTTTATCGCCAGACAAATGGCCCTCTTTGGACAAATAACGCGGGTTGGAATAAGGTCAATACACCCTGTGATTGGCAAGGCATCAGATGCAATGATGGGCATGTCACAGGGCTTGAACTGAGCAATAATCAAGTGAGTGGTCCGATTCCAAAATTGATGGGGTATAGTTTAAGTCAGTTGACAAGCCTCAAACTGGATAATAACCAACTGAGCGGCCAGATTCCATCATCTTTAGGTCACTTAACCCAATTGACAATACTTGAATTGAACAATAACCAACTCAGCGGCGAAATTCCGGTGCCGATTGGCTATTTGAGCCAATTACAATGGCTTGTTTTGAGCAATAACCAACTGAGTGGATCTATTCCTGCTTCATTTAAGAAGCTTAAAAAATCATTTATCAATCTATCAGGCAATCAGAACCTCAGTGTTTCTATCTGTCCTTTTGTCACACAAATTCCCCAAGTTGAATGTGAAGCCTTACTACATCTGTATCGCAGCACGAATGGAGAACATTGGAATTATAACAATGGTTGGAATTGGACCAATACTCCCTGCGATTGGGATGGAGTTAGTTGCAACGATGGGCATGTCACGCAGCTTTCTATGGAAGGCAAGCAACTCAGCGGTCCGATTCCAAAATCAATTGGCAACTTGAGCCAGTTGAAGAAGCTTTATCTAGGTGGCAACCAACTGTCGTGTGACGAGATACCATCGTCATTAACGAGACTAGGGTCAGGCATTTCGGTTACTTGTGATTAAGAAACAAGCCAGGGTAGCTGCGCCAAGCGAAATTCGACAAAGTATTCTCAATTCCACCGCCTGCTGAAGGTTTTGATCCTTTTATCTCGTTCCCAACTAGAGATTCAATGCCATTAAGCCAGAGCGAACACGCAGGATTCGAGGCTAACATTTTTCTTCAAAAAACGTTAGCCTCGAATGCCCCTACAGTCCATGAATATGTGGAGATTCGTAGGTAGGGGCAGACCTGCGTGTCTGCCCTTAAATTGATACACGTTTTTTATTTTTTCCAATTTTAAGCAATAAAAATGATAAAACTCATCGAATTTACCATAGAAGGCTATAAGTCTTTTGCACAATCAACCAAAATAGAGCTTGCACCTTTAACTCTCATTTTTGGAAAAAATGACTCTGGTAAAAGTTCACTATGTCGAGTTCCTTTATTTTTAACTCATCTATTTCAGGAAAAGGCGATAACGCCATTTCCCCTAGAACTCTCCGGCATAGATTTTGGTAGAACGCTAAAAGAAATCTGTTATGGCGAAAGACTTCAAGGTTTTACTGGGAGCCTTAGACTAAAAAACGCCCCATTTAAACTTGTCGAACTCGGTGGAACCGAACTCAGAGAAAAAGAACACCGACAACTTGTAACGAAATTTAACGTCATTTCAAGTGAAAATACGATAGAGCTTGAGAATGAAGAAAACTTTGAAAATCTCAAGCAATTGATCAACAATAAACTGAAAGAACTGAAAACGCTTCCAGACAGTATCAGTTTTGTGGGAGGGATGCGGCAGCGTCCACAGCGGGCGTACAGATTTCCAAGCGGAATACGTCCTGATGTTAAGCCTGACGGCAGTCACGCGCCCCACTGGTTGTTTTTAAGCAAACAAAGGGATCAAAAATTATTAAGAGCGGTTAGTCACTGGTTTCAAGAATATGTCGGGCTTGAAATTTTAATTGAACAAAATGCGGGGGGATTTGAGATTCAAGCCAAATATCCTTGGCAACATATAATCAATATAGCTGATACTGGAGAAGGCATTGGTCAGGTTTTACCCATTGTCACCACGCTGACCTCTCTAGCGACAAAAGAGGCAAAGGCGACTCATGAAGAAAAATGCTTGTTCATTCTGGAACAACCTGAATTGCACCTTCACCCTTTCGCACATACAGGCATTGCAGAACTTCTCGTCGCTGCGATGGATACAAACCGCAGTATTCTGGTGGAAACGCACTCAGACACGCTTTTGCTCAGAATTCGCAGGGCCATTGCAGAACAAAGAATTCCGCATACATTAGTACGTTTTTATTATGTAGAAAAAAATAAAGAGGGTCGTTCTATTAGCAAAGCGATTGAATTGAATGACAGAGGAACGCCTTCTTGGTGGCCAAGAGGTATTTTTTCAGAAGATCAGGAAGAATATCAGGCTATTCGTCGCGCTCTGAGCCAACGATAATTAGGTTTTTAATTATGAGAGTCGTCATCAAAGATATTCAGCACATTTTCAATTCTCAAGAACGCGAGTGTTATCAACAACTAAGCAGACTATTTTCCCGTGTTGCTATGGGGCAACACTTACTTTGTATTGAAGGTGAACCGGATGAAATTATTGAATCGGATTTTTTTCTTCAAGCCGTCGCGCCTATGGATCGTGTAGAATGGGAAGAATTGGTACGAAGAAGCTTATACGCTATAGACAAACTCTATCCTGAAAATGACAGCATGGCTTGTGAAGCGGATACTTTATTCCCAAAAGCCTTTCTATCCTTATGTGTGGGAACAAAGAGTAAGCAGGTGCCTTGGCATTTAACACCACGTAATGTAGGAGAATGGGCAGAACAACCCCTGACTCTTTTTCTCGAAAACACAGATGACTGGAAATTATTTGAAGGTTTTGTGCGGGCTTTTGAACGTGATGAAATACAACTGTCCCTCGAACAAAAATGGCTAAAAATAGATGGCAGAGGCGGGAAAGGTGAAGTGTTCAAATCGGTACAACGAATACAAGGTGATGAAAGAATTATTGTTTTTATGGATAGTGATCGAACTGATCACCTTAAATCTGAAAGTGATGTTGCCAAGAAGACTGAACAAGTATGTCAAGCTAAATTTCAACCTTGCCATATCTCTTCAAAGCGGGAAATAGAAAATTACATCCCTGATTTCATTATTCAACAGTATTATCATAATACCACATTTTCCGATCCTCGTTTTCAAAAATGGAATAACCTTTCTGATCAGGAAAAAGACTTTGCCGATTATAAAAAAGAACTTTTCACCAAAAATATCTGCAAAACCTTCATGGAAAATTGCCAAAAGGCAGAACCAACAGACATGGAGAAATTTGAACCCAGAGTAAAAACAGAAATTTTAAACTTCCTGAATTTACTGGAGAGATACATATGAAACCGCCCATTTTTTTTAATAGACCTGAAGCACGCGCTGAGAGTATTGATGATCTTCTCAGAATCGTCAGAAAAGGGAAAATCATTATTCCCCTCTTTCAACGTAACTTTGTTTGGGATAAGAAAGACATTATTGCTCTTTTTGACAGCATTTATCGTGGCTATCCTGTTGGAAGTCTTCTTTTTTGGAAAAGAAAAATGGATATTCCTAATAAGAAAGTCAAAATAGGACCATTGGAATTTACCCAAGAAGAATCTGGTGAAGTGGATGCGGTTGTCGATGGGCAACAACGTTTAATCTCATTGGCTGGCGTACTTCTCTTAAAACATGCCACCGTTTTAACAGAGGAAGAGAATGATTGGAATCTCCATTTTGATCTTAAAAAGGAAAAATTCGTATTCCCAAAAAAGAAGGAAACTCCTCCTTCTCATTGGCTTCCCATGAGTATCGTTGCCGATACCCTTGAATACTTGAAATGGCTTAGAAGTGTGATGGAGAAAAATCCGGAACTGATTGAAACTGCCGATCATGTTGCCAAAGCCATCCGCGATTATAAAATCCCAGTTTATCGAGTTGATTCTGATGAAACGGAAGTGCGTGAAATATTCAATAGAATAAATTATATGGGAAAACCTCTCAAGCCAAATGATATATTCAATGCCATTGTAGGCACTGAACAGAACAATCTAGTTTGAATTGTTGCTATCCATCAAATTAAAATGGGTTGACTAAGTACTGAAGCACTTATCAGAACGAGAAAGGATTGTATAAGGGATTAAATCTGAATACCGTTTGCTCTAATCCTTTCTTATATACAATCCTTGTAGTTACTCGTTATACTGCGTTAATTCTATAAAGTTAAAGGATGTAAATGAATATATTGGCTTTTAGTGATGTTCATTGTAACGTTATTTCTATCAATAAAATATTAGAAAAATCAAAAGCGGTTGATTTAGTCATCGGTGCTGGTGATTTTAGTCATGGAGGTGGAACTGGATTAAAGGAAGTCATCAAAAAGTTCAGTCAGATTAACAAACCTTGTGTGTTTGTACCCGGAAATTGTGAAACCTTCCAACAACTCAATCAAGAATGCAAAAATGAGAATAACCTTCATATCTTGCATGGAACCGGAATAAAACTGAATGGCGTAGAAATATTTGGTGTAGGTGCCGGTATTCCAGTGACTCCATTTGGTTCATGGAGCTATGATTTTACAGAAGCACAGGCGAGAGACTTGCTTTTGGATTGTGTCGATGGGTGTATATTAGTTACCCATTCTCCACCAAAAGGTATTTTGGATACTTCCTCTTCTGGCAAAAGCTTGGGCAGTCTGGCTATAAGGGAAGTTTTAGAGACAAAACGAATTAAGTTACTGTGGTCATATACATGCCAGTTCCGGCAAAATTCAAAAGATTGGTCATACGGATGTGATTAATGCGGGTGGTTATGGCGTGGTATATACAATGAAAGAGTAGCATAAATATCTTTCCCAAATTTTATTTGGAAATGCCTTCAGTGACGCTCTGCGTTGTGGGCAACAAAAATACGTTGCCCACTATCAAAAAACATCAATGTAATTAAGCCGTGATTAAGCTATTGTTGTCCCCCTACACTGATGTTGCTTAGGACACCAGTGCCAGGACCATTTACATTGTCTCTCACCAAATACTGCACCCTTATTATTCCCGCTGGTGCTTTAGTTGTTATCTGCAACCATGCGTTTTTATCAGTCCACGAGCCACAAGCTATTTCCACATCGGCATTTGTCACCCTGACCAGATTTTTCGGTCCAATGGTCGCCAGAGGAACATCTGAACAAAGAACAGCACCAAATCCATTATACAATGTTCCCCAAACATCATATGATGAAGAACCATCTGTATTGTAAACACGAACATTGGCTTCCTGGGTACTACTGGTTGGAGGGAAACCCAAAAGTGTGAATGTTCCCTCATCATCATCAGGTTCAAAACCAACTTCCCGTATTTCAGGAACTTCCGGAGTCAAGTCAACGAGAGGATCACCAGGAGAACGTTTTCCAGTCATCTGCACCTTGATGGCATCAGGTGGGCAATTATTACATTCTATCTCCATCCATGCCCGGCCCGCCCACGAACCAGCAATAGCCTCCAAATCAGCAGATGAAAGGCGGATCGTCTCCGTTGGTGCAAGGTCAGCAGAAAGCAAATCTGCACCTGTAAATACTGGTGTTCCCGCGACATCATACATTGAGCCTGTCAGATCACCAAGAGGAATTGTCGCCGTACCAGTGTTAGTAATGTTAAGTACGCCTATTTCTGTGGCGTTGGCGTTGGGAACATTTAAAACGAAGAAAGGAGTTTTCGGATAACGAGGATCACACTTTTCTCCTATTCTCTCTATCGTTATATTAAAAACCCGAATATGAGTCTTGTGCCACGCCCTCCAATGACCTGCCCCCGAATCAAAAGAAACGAGTTCCCATTGCATATATTGATTCCAGTAGTAAGAGTTGCTACCATGCATGAAAACTTGGTCACCTTCCTTGGTCGCTATTCCATAATTAGCAGTATAAATCCACCAAACAGCAGGATAAGAAGATATTGTGTACCATCCATACTTATCATGGGTTGGTCCGGCGGGGTCGTAGTGTGTGCCGATATAGAAAGCACAAATGTCCATAAAGTATACATCACTTCCTAAAAAAACCGGAGCATGATCTTCGTGAGCATCTCTGAATGCATGAATTCGCCACACATTTCCTGGTTTATTAAGAGCAGGAGTTCCAACATATGGTGCAGTCAAGTTTGGATTGTGTGGTGGATCGGCATAGGTCATTGGCGAAAAAGCCAAAATCCCTGCACCAAGTACAAGTGAACCCGCTACGAGGGCGGGCAGTGTTTTTTTACGGAACATAATTTGTTTCCTCAATGAATTTGATATTATAAATGGAGATTGCCATGCGTTTTCACATTACTGCATAGACGACCGCTTTCCATTCAGCCTATTTCATAAAGGACATTTGCCAAAAAAAATGGTGATCATACGGCAAACCTACCTTTTAACATTTTTATGGTGCTAAGTACTGAAGCACAAGTTTTAACACTTTTTGGAGTCCAAACCTTCAGATTTGGCATTCAGCAATTTAGTCACGTCCAAATCTAAAGGATTCGAGGTTTTAGTTTTTCTTCAAAAAACTAAAACCTCGAATGGACTCCATAATATCCGATAATTTATGCTTCAGTACTTAAAAGAATCCCTGCTTGTTAATCTTAATTTTAAACCTTAATCTGAAATCTTAAAATTTAAAGCACTTATTCTTGAGACACCTTATGCTATACTTACACATTAGACTATAAATTTTATTTTGTCTATAAAAGTTGTCCAAAAATAAGGTGTTTTTTAATTTAACTCTTTGTTTTTATTGGATAAAAAATTATTTATCTCGTTCTCAAAATCTGTTTGGGAATGCCTTCTCAAACCTGGCCAGTTTCAAAAATCTGCCAGGTTGGTTTAGTTTCTGCCTTCTCAAATTTTACCTTGTTTAGTCAGTAAAATTTATTGATATTTGCTCTTATCATTCCCTTTAAAGTGCCTCTTTGCCCGTTTCGCCTGTACGAATACGAATCGTTTGTTCAAGAACATATAGACGTTCAGATAAATCATTTCACAAAGGCGAACACACAGGATTCGAGGTTTTCGTTTTTTGAAGAAAAACGAAAACCTCGAATGCCCCTACGTCAAACTATTTTCCCGCTAACAGCTTCAATTTAGGCTTGTCTCGGCGCGGTTAATTCAACTCAGGGCATCCGTTCTTTCTAAAAGCTAAAGTATTTTTAAATACATAAATGTAGTAGAATACTAATTCATTTGTAATCCGCCTTGAAATCAATTTCAAGGAGAAAAGCCAAAGCAGGCTAAAGCCAGCTAATTAGTGTCCATCCGGAAACGGCTTTTAAAATCCCAAAGCTGATGTTGAACTCCAAACAATGGGCATCTTGGAGTCCATTCGAGGCTAAAGTTTTTTGAAAAAAAACTTTAGTCGAGGTTTGAGTTTTTTTACGAAAAACTCAAACCTCGACTCTCGAATGCTTTAGCTTTGGAGGGGGTTCCGGATGGACACTATTTATACTGCTAACGGTTGATTTCTTCTTGTTCCTCTCGTTTTTCAGATAAATCATTTCACACACCAAACCTGTCAGGTTTTTGGAAGTGATTTATCCACACCAAACCTGTCAGGTTTTTTGAAGTGATTGATCTGAACCTCTATACGTGGAAATGCGTATTTCGACGCGAGAGCAATGAGAAAATAAAAACGAGTACATTGTCAAGGTTATTTTGACGGGTAGTGTTATACCTGACAGGTTTCGAGGCTAAACCTGTCAGGTCTTTTGATATCAGCAGACAAATTCAAATTGACAAGGTACTAGGCCCAATAGGGCAAATATTGAAAATTTCGTTTGGCATCAGGATTCGCCAAGCGAAGCAAAGATTTTTCACTGGTTTGTGCAATCACTTTTTTAGCCGCATTATCACTACAGTGTAAACGTTGGCGTAAGGAAAGCCTAGTCATATAGCTTTTATTGATCTGTTTCAAACAAGCGTGAAAATAACAAGTGATTACCCGCTCTTCCCGGCTCATTTTAGCAAAGGTTTTGGTTGCCGAAAGCGTAACACGGGTATGTTTTTCGAGTACGTCAAACTGTGGTGCGGGCAATGGATAATGATGCGTTTCAATCGCTTGCATGATTTTATCAATACCACTACCACGCTCTTCACAGACTTCAATACGCCGCAAAAAAGCCGCTAATGCTTCGTTACGCGATTGGGGAGGCGTATCTAAAAAACGTTGTGGATCAACTAATGGTTGCCCCGTATTGGTTATTTCTATACGGCGATCAAAAATTTCTACCATAGGTGACGTGCCTTTTATACTAAAATCTTGGTGAATCAACATATTAGCAACCAATTCCCATAAAACTGTTGGGGGATACATTGGTTTATCTTTACGTTGTCCCTTTGGTGTAATGATTTCCCGCGTTGGCAATAAAATATTAATAAAATCAATAGCTTGAAAAAAACCGATGGCATAACCTCGTTTTTCTTCTCGTTCTCGCACCGTTTCAGTGCGGCTACTATTGGCATATTGGATAATTCTGATGGCTTTATGTCTCAATTCTGGGAAAAGAGCCAAATCTTTAGCAAATAAAATGGCGCCAAAATTGTAAATATCCCACTGCCCTGCTTGATTTTTTCTAATCATTTTTTCTGCGACTAACTGTTGCAGAATACCGTTTTTATGACTGGGTAAATTTTGAGCGGTTAAATCAAAATAAGCGGGATAATCCAAACAATTTAATACCTGATCGGCGTTTAGATTATTAAGGGCAATTTGATGTTCAAAAGGGGTTTTATCAAATAAACGCCA
>JAOZSV010000001.1 GCA_029939505.1 Thiotrichaceae bacterium
AGTTAACGAAATTAGAAAAACCTCTGAGGTTTCCAAAACCTCAGAGGTTTAGTTAGCGAAATTAGAAAAACCTCTGAGGTTTCCAAAACCTCAGAGGTTTAGTTAACGAAATTAGAAAAACCTCAGAGGTTTAGTTAGCGAAAAAGTTTAGCTCCAAATCATCATTATAGAATAACGACAATAATTGTATATAATATCTACAGGCCGATTGCATATAAACAGGGATAAGGCTTTGATGATCAAGTTTATGCAGATGTTGTTTGGGTTTATCCTTGCCTACATAAAATCCATGTAGATTTCGTATCTGAACTTAATTCACATCAACAATGACATAAAACTTTCAAAAACCATTATGAAACGTTTCCTAAAATACGCACTTTTTTTAATGTTATTACTGCTGTTAATATTTCTTGGCTCCATTGGCGGGGCAATCACCACAGAAAGTGGCTTACGTTTTCTCGTTCAACAAGCTCAACTATGGGTGCCTGGGAAGCTAAAAGTCGATAGCCTAGAAGGGCGGCTCAGGGATAAAGTGAGCATCACTGGTTTATCTTATCAATTTAAAGAGACGGCAGTCAAAGTCGGTTCATTCAAATTGGATTGGGATGCAGACTCCTTATTGAATGGGCAGGCACATGTGAAAAAACTGCATATTGATCGTATTGAAGTGCATTTGCCCAAAACGGAAGAGGATAAAGAATCAGAACCGTTCGTACTTCCTGACATCAAATTACCCCTAAAAATTGCCCTTGATGATGTGAAAATAGATCACCTCTCAATTAAAATAGCTGGGGCAGCACCCTTGATCATTGATAGCATTGAGTTGCAATCAACAACAACTGATGTGTTATCTTTGCAGCATTTACTGGTTAAATCGCCACAGTTTAATGCCAAACTGGTTGGCGATGTCGGTTTAACAGCACCACATACGGTACAGCTTGATTTAGATTGGACAGCTAAATTGCCTGAATTTACTGTTGTTGGAGAGGGCAAGTTGAGCGGAAATATGCAAAAACTGACGTTAAATCATACAGTTAGCAAGCCGTTGAAAATAAACTTAAAAACGACAGTAAAGGATGTGTTTGGCGCGTTGGATATAGATGCGCTGTTGACCTGGCAAGAAATTTATTGGCCCTTAAATCCAGCTGTGCCTAAAGATTATTTAGTCAACAGTCAACAAGGGCGTGTCACCCTTTTAGGCACATTGGAAAACTATGACTTTAATTTAAGCGCGAAAGTGGCTGGAAAACAGATTCCTGCTGGGCATTGGACTATCGCTGCGCAAGGTAATCAAGAAGAAATCACTTTAAAAGAACTCCGCTCGAAGATTTTAAAGGGAGCCATTAGTGCGACGGGTAAAGTCAGTTGGGTACCCAAATTAGTCGCGCAGGTTAATCTCAATACCGATAAAATCACGATCAAAGACTTTTGGAAAGAATGGCCTGATCAATTAAGAATCAACAGCCAATTAGTCGCTAACCTAGACGGCGATCATTTTAAAATCCATCAGTTCGATGTGAATTTACCTCAAACAGCTGCCAAATTATCTTTGAAAGGCGAAGGTATGTTAGCGGGTGAAAAAACGCGGGTAAAAACCGCCACTTTGGCATGGCAAGGCGTGCAATGGCCCTTAGTGGGCAAAGAATCTCTTGTTAGCAGTAAAAAGGGAAAGGTGAGTATGATTGGTTCGCCGCAAAATTATCGGGTTAATTTGGAGACGCAATTAGCAGGGGCGCAAATTCCACCAGGAGATTTGGCGATTAACGGACATGGTAATTTGCAACAGTTCACGCTGGAATCACTCCGCACCGATATTTTAAAAGGGGTAATTAATACAACAGGTAAAATCAGTTGGCAACCTAAATTAGTCGCAGAAGTCAAACTCAATACGGATCAAATCACCATAAAAGACTTTTGGAAAGAATGGCCAGATCAATTAAGAATCAAT
The DNA here is from genome assembly GCA_029939505.1 of Thiotrichaceae bacterium. Classification (GTDB taxonomy): domain Bacteria; phylum Pseudomonadota; class Gammaproteobacteria; order Beggiatoales; family Beggiatoaceae; genus QNES01. The sequence continues at coordinate 1,949 of JAOZSV010000001.1, forward strand.
AGCCAATTGGTGGCGAACCTTAACGGTGATCATTTCAAAATCCATCAGTTCGATGTGAATTTGCCTCAAACGGCTGCCAAATTATCTCTGAAAGGCGAAGGAATGCTGGCGGGAGAAAAAACCCGTTTAAAAACAGCAATTTTGACATGGCAAGGCGTACAATGGCCCTTAGTTGGTAATCAATCCATCGTCACCAGCAAAAATGGCTGGGTAAATGTAATTGGCACTCCGCAAAATTACTGTGTTGATTTAAAAACCCAATTAGCAGGGGCGCAAATTCCACCAGGAGATTTAACAGTCGCCGGGCGCGGTAACTTGCAACAGTTCACGTTAGAATCATTCCGCGCCGACATTTTAGAAGGAGTAATCAATACAACGGGTAAAATCAGTTGGAAACCTGAATTAGTCGCAGAAGTCAACCTCAATACGGATCAAATCACCATAAAAGACTTCTGGAAAGATTGGCCTGATCAATTAAGAATCAATAGCCAATTGGTGGCGAACCTTAAGGGCGAACATTTCAAAATCCACAAGCTCGATGTGAATTTGCCTCAAACGGCAGCCAAATTATCTCTGAAAGGCGAAGGAATGCTGGCAGGTGAAAAAACACGTTTAAAAACAGCTACTTTAGCATGGACAGGCCTACAATGGCCCTTAGTCGGCAAAAATCCCCTTGTCACCAGCAAAAAAGGTCAAGTCAATGCTGTTGGCACACCAGAAGATTACCATGTCGATTTTGAGACGCAATTAGCGGGGGCGCAAATTCCACCGGGACATTTGGCGATTAATGGATACGGCAATTTGCAACAGTTCACGTTAGAATCACTCCGCGCCGATATTTTAGAAGGAGTAATCAATACAACGGGCAAAGTCAGTTGGCAACCTGAATTAGTCGCAGAAGTCAACCTCAATACGGAACAAATTACCATAAAAGACTTTTGGAAAGATTGGCCTGATCAATTAAGAATCAATAGCCAATTGGTGGCGAACCTTAAGGGCGAACATTTCAAAATCCACAAGCTCGATGTGAATTTGCCTCAAACGGCAGCCAAATTATCTCTGAAAGGCGAAGGAATGCTGGCAGGTGAAAAAACACGTTTAAAAACAGCTACTTTAGCATGGACAGGCCTACAATGGCCCTTAGTCGGCAAAAATCCCCTTGTCACCAGCAAAAAAGGTCAAGTCAATGCTGTTGGCACACCAGAAGATTACCATGTCGATTTTGAGACGCAATTAGCGGGGGCGCAAATTCCACCGGGACATTTGGCGATTAATGGATACGGCAATTTGCAACAGTTCACGTTAGAATCACTCCGCGCCGATATTTTAGAAGGAGTAATCAATACAACGGGCAAAGTCAGTTGGCAACCTGAATTAGTCGCAGAAGTCAACCTCAATACGGATCAAATTACCATAAAAGACTTCTGGAAAGAATGGCCTGATCAATTAAGAATAAATAGCCAATTGGTGGCGAACCTTAAGGGCGATCATTTCAAAATCCACAAGCTCGATGTGAATTTGCCTCAAACGGCTGCTAAATTATCTCTTCAAGGAGAAGGATCGCTGGCAGGTAAAACACCTCGTTTTGATGCAACAGTCGCATGGCAAAATGTGCAATGGCCCTTAACAGGCTCACCCGCATTAGTCAACACTCAAAAAGGCACTCTCCATGCTTTGGGAACGCCCAATGATTATCAATTAAATTTAAACGCTGATATTCAGGGCAAAGATATACCCGCCGGCTCTTGGAAAGCGACAGGTTCTGGCAATACCAGCCGTTTCCAATTCAAAAATTTACAGGCGAACATTTTAGAAGGTACGCTTGATTTAACAGGAAAAGTGCGTTGGCAGCCTGAAATTAATTGGCAAATTGCTTTAAATGGAAAGAATATCAATCCGGGGAGTCAATATTCAGAATGGCCAGGCAAAATCGCGCTAAAAGTTCATAGTAAAGGTCGCCTCAAAAACGGTCATTTAGAGACGCAAGTCAAATTGAAACATATCAAAGGGCAATTGCGTGAATATCCACTTCACCTGAAAACGGAAGTCGCTATTAATAATAATAGCTATAAAATCAATTGGTTAGATTTTAAATTTGGAAAAATACACCTCATGGCTAATGGAAAACTGGGAGAACGCTCAAAATTAGAGTGGAGTCTTAATGCCCCCGATCTTGCTACCCTATTACCAGAAGCCCAAGGTAGCCTATCTGGAAAAGGCAATTTAACCGGCTCCCTTAACTCACCACATATTACCGCCAAGTTAAATGGGAACTCATTGCTTTTTCAAGAGAACAGTTTAAATGCCATCGCTGCGAATATTAATGTCAATCTACACACACAAAAAGAACTCTTTTTAGAATTGATCGCCACAGATTTTAAACAAGGCGCAACTGAAATTGACACTTTAAGTTTACAAGTTCAAGGAAATTTCACAGCACATCACTTAATTGCGAGCCTGAAAATGCCCAGAGACGATTTCTCTCTCAAGCTACAAGGCGGTTTTAAAGAATCCCGTTGGCAGGGCAAATTACAAGAATTAACGGCATCAACAGCAAAAGTGGGTGATTGGCAATTGCAAGCACCTGCTGATCTGACTCTATCCGCAGAAGAAGCGCGACTGGCTCAGGTTTGCTTACAACAGAGTCAACATAAAATATGTACCCAACTCCATTGGCAAAAAACGGCAAAAAGCATGGTGAAAGCCACATTGGAAAACATCTCTTTAGCACTTTTTGATGCCTTTCTGCCCCCATATTCCAATTTAACCGGTATAATTAATGGAGACTTAGCAACGACTTTACACCCTGATGGGGCGATTAAATCAGACATGGTAATCAATCTCTCACAGGGCGCATTTAAAACATTTCTAAACAATGAATATAAGGCATTTCCTCATCAAGGCGGGAAATTCAATTTACAAATAACCCAAACGGGTTTAGCAGCTAAACTGAATTTCGATCTGCTTGAGAAAAGTGGAATACATAGCACATTTCACCTGCCAGGGTTCACTCATCTACCACTGAGCAATAAACAAATTCTCCAAGGAGAAATGAAAGCCACTTTTGCTGATTTAGACATTTTACCCATATTCGTTTCCCAAGTTGAAAAAACCAAAGGTGAAATTAATATGGAGTTCAAACTGGGTGGAATAATGGAAGCACCAGAAGTACAAGGGCAAATACGGATGAAAAATATTGCAACAGATTTACCAGAATTAGGTTTAGAAATCAAAGCGTTAGATGTAACGATTCTCGCTGAAAAAGAGAATATCACATTACAAGGCCACCTCAAATCTGGAGAAGGAAAACTCAACCTCAAGGGAACAGCTAAGTTAATCTCTGCGACAGACTGGAAAGCGAATTTGAACATTGCTGGTAAAAATTTTAAAGTCATTGATACAGCAGATGCTTGGGGAATCGTCTCGCCCAATATTGATGTGAAAGCCGTCCCTGATCGCGTTGACGTGCGCGGTAAAATCACGATTCCAGAATTAGCCATTACACCGTCTAAAGCAACAAGTGAAGCCGTGGCTACCTCTAAAGATGTCGTTATTGTTAATCCAATTGAGTCAGAACCTGAAGAAAAAAAGGGTTCACCAGCCATAGCCATCTCCAGTCACGTCACCATCATTTTAGGCAATAAAGTCACTTTTGATGGCGCAGGTTTCACAAGCCGTTTTGGTGGGACAGTGATAGCCAGTAACAATCCGGGTAAAATAACCGTTGGCAATGGTGAACTCTATATTATTAAAGGCCGCTATAACGCTTATGGACAAAACTTAAAAATTGATCGAGGACGCGTATTTTTCAGCGGCGGGCCTATCGAAAATCCCGGTTTAGACATCAAAGCATACCGCCGTATCAAACGTAAAGGTAATGATGATGTGATTGCGGGCATACATATACAAGGCACTGCACAATTACCAAAATTAGTTTTATATTCAAAACCCACTTATGACGAAAGTAATACCCTGTCTTATATGATACTGGGCAAACCCGTGGCAGAGGTCGGCAAAGGAGAGAGTAATCTCTTATTAAATGCGGCGGCAGCCTTACCTTTAAAACATGGTGATAAATTAACACAAAAAATGGGGAAACAATTTGGTTTTGATGAAGCCGGTATTTCGACAGAAGACGGTATTGAACAAGCCGCGTTTGTATTGGGTAAATACCTCCGTCCAGGTTTATATGTCAGCTATGGAATTGGTCTCTTTGACGGTAACAATGTTTTACGAACGCGCTACGAACTCTCCAAGAGGCTTATGCTAGAAACAGAATTGGGAACAGAAAATGGCGTTGATTTACGCTATTCGCTAGAACGTTAAAGGGTTCCTAGACCTGACAGGTTTTTGAAACCTGTCAGGTCTGTCGTTTTATTGGTTTCTAGACCTGACAGGTTTTTGAAACTTGTCAGGTCTGTCGTTTCTTTTAGTCTGTTTTAACAGACTTGAACTGTCAGCCTTGCAATTTATTTCAAGGCGGAATCGTTACGAAAAAAACTTTGTTTCTAAAATGTGAAATTGACTCCAAAAACCCTGAAATACAACTAAAACATGCCTAAACCCAACTTAAATAACGCCATCGTTCGCATCCTAATAGAAGACAGCGAACCACGTCAACCATTAGGAGCCGGCTTTTTGGTGTCGTCCCGCCATATTTTGACGTGCGCTCACGTTATCATCGACGTACTTGATCTCCCAGAAAATACACGCGAAGCACCAGAAGGTCTCATTTATCTTGATTTTCCATTACTAGATGATAAACAGACCCTATCCGCAACAGTATATAAATGGTCTCCTGTCAAAGAGAGTGCAAAGGGCGAGTTTGAAGAAGATATTTGTGTTCTTGAACTCTCTCCAGAAACCGTTTTACCTAATAAAGCGCAACCAATTCCCATCATTGTTCTTGAGCAGGAGGCCCTTTTTAATGATCGCGCTGTGCGAATGTTCGGTTTTCCAGAAGACAAAGAAAATGGGGACTGGCTAAACGGAACTTTGCAAGGAACCATCGGGAATGGGAGGGTGCAACTGGAAAGTGAAGTGGGGCGACGGGGTGTTGCGCCTGGCTTTTCTGGCACAGCGATTTGGGATAAAGAGGAAAACGCCGTCATTGGTATGATGGTAAGTATTTATGCAGGTGAAGTGGATACTTCCGCTTACATGATACCTGCTTATAAATTTATTGAGGTTTCGCCAGAATTAAAGCAGGTTTGCACCATTATCAAAAAGCGAACCCTTTTGATAGATGGAGTGCGTCAGTTAGAAACGAAAATGGAAGAGATCACGAAGGAAATAGACGAAGCGCAGCTTTTGGAACGCAACCACGCTTATCCCCAAGCACTTCAACGATGGAAAAACATTCAATCACTTTTGCCTGATGATATTCGAGCATCAGAAGCGATTCAGGCGTTGGAGGAAAAAATCGCGCTTCAAAAACGGGTGATTGATTTTCAAACACGTTTGACTAAACATTTTAAGGCATTGGGAGCAACTTATCTCCAAATAGATGTCCGTTTAAGACGCATGAAAAAAGAAGGGGTGGATGACGAAGCAGAAACCTTGTTAAATTTTATCGAAGAATTTTTAAATCAAGACATTTCTGCCGACGATTTAACTGAATTTTGGTCAATTTTAAACTCACAGCCTTCAAATACAAGGGTTGACGCACTTAATTATCAGACTTTAGCGGAGCGTTTACGACGGGGTAATATTGTGATTTTTTTAGGCAGCGATTTATTGCCCAGTTTTTGTGATCAAACCTTATCAAATACTGAAATTGTGAAAGGTTTAGCCGATTTTGTCAAATATCCGAGTTTTAATGGAGATTTTCCAGAAATTTGCGAATACTTTGACATGGAACCTAATTTTGGGCGGCAATCATTATCTGATAAATTGCAAACGTTGGTTGAACCTAAAACGTTGGTTGAACCTAAAACGCCGTCTATCGCGCTTTATCAGTTATTTGCTTTGCTTGAAAAGCCCCTGTTATTGATTTCAGCAACCTATGATACATATCTTGAGCAGAGCTTTCAGGCGTGTAATAAAAAATTTGTGGTACTGTATCATCATTCTGATAAAAAAAATACAGAGTCCTTATTTCTTGATTATTCTGATAAAACGGAGACTCAACAGAGTTCGAGTGAAAACTTATCAGAATTGCTCTTATTAGAACAGGGTTATTCGGTTATTTACAAAATTTTAGGACGGGTGGATGGTTCTTCAAATCAGGGGTTAGTTATAGCAGAAAAGGATTATTTCACTTTTAATCAGTATCAAGATAAATTGATTCCGAGTTATATTTCGGAATGCTTAAGAACTCAGGGTTTGTTGTTATTGGGTCATCATCCAAAAAGTTGGGATAAGCGATTGATTCTAAAAATAATTTTAAATAAACGTCCCTATAATGAACCTGCCCTCACCATTTTTCAACAAGCCGATAAATTTGCCAGTTTATACTTAAAGAACAAACAGATTGAAAATTATCCGATTGATTTAAAAGTGTTTGTGGAAAATTTGCAGGCGCAATTGTCATAAAAAGAAATCCGATTTTTTTCAAAAATCGGATTTCTATACATGCGAATTAAGAGTTAAAATAGGAGTCCAACTCCAAATCACAAAGTTAATGAGTTTGTAAGAGGAATTGAAATATGGCATTTAGTGATTTTAAAAATATTGCAGAAGTGCAGAAAAAATATCATATCAAATACCATGAAGCCATTTTTCTGGTTACTGAAGAAATACAACCATCAGAAAACTTTTTAAGTGACTTGGAATTTTATAAAGAAAATATTGATGTTTTTAGTTCAGAAGCCTCACGCTGTGAAATTATCATTTCTCCCCTTTTGAGAGAAGTGTATAAAAAATATTATTTAAAGTGTTCCTTCTGGATCCAAAAAAGTCTGTCTTATGATGAAACGCTTTCTGGCACACCAGATTATATCTTTTCTGCTCGTTCTGAGTTAGGTAAGACGGTATTAGAGAAACCAATACTTATTGTCGTTGAAGCAAAAAAAAATGATTTTGAACAAGGTTGGGGGCAATGTTTAGCGGAATTAGTTGCTTCGCAAAAAATCAATGATGATTTTGAGCATCCTGTTTATGGAATTGTTACTGATGGTAATTTATGGCAATTTGGAGAATTGAAAAGAGATGTTTTTGTTAAAGAACCAATCAATTTTACAATTGATAAGTTAAATCAATTGTATGGGGCATTAAATTATGTGGTTCAATTAAGTGGAGAGAGTCCAAACCTTTAGATTTGGAAGTTGGAGTCCAAACCTTTAGATTTGGAAGTTGGAGTCCAAACCTTTAGATTTGGAAGTTGGAGTCCAAACCTTTAGATTTGGAAGTGATTGATATTTAATCCAAATCTGAAGGTTTGGATTCCAATAAATTGAAATTCATTAACCATTCACCATGAAAAAAATGGAACCATACAAAGGCTTACGCCCCTACGAAGAACAAGATCAAGAAAATTTTTTTGGTCGAGAGGCTGAAAAACAAATCTTAATTGACAAAATCTTAACCAATAAGTTGACGTTGTTATTTGCAGCAAGTGGGGTTGGTAAAAGCTCGTTGTTGCAAGCGGCGGTGATACCACAGTTGAAAGCACCGTTAGGTAAAAATCGGGATGTGATTTATCATCATAAATGGTTTGCTGATCCTGAAGCCGATTTAAAACAAACATTTCTTGATTATTTTCAAGAAAATCATAAAATCAGTGCGGAGTCTTTAGATACGTCATTACCTTTGCCGGCGTTTTTGCGTTTTTGTACGATTTTTGTTAATGAGCCGTTGGTGATTATTTTAGATCAATTTGAGGAATTCTTTAATTATCAACGCCATAGAAAATATTTTAAGCCTTTTGTTCAACAACTGGCGGAAGCGGTGCTGGATCGAGACACGCCGACGGTGTTTGTGTTTTCCATGCGTGAAGATTTTGCTTTGGAATTAGATGCTTTTAAGCCTGAGTTGCCAACATTATTGTTTAATAATTTTTATCGTTTAAAAAAGTTAACAAAGGAAAAAGCGAAACAGGCGATTGTTGCCCCATTAAAATCTCTTGATTTTAGTTATGAATCTGGTTTGTTAGATATTTTGTTGGATGATTTAAGTAAGCGTGAACAGAAGGAACATTTTGATAAAGATACCAATTTGTTGGATAACCCTTTTTTTGTTGAGCCTCCGAATTTACAGATTGTCTGTATGCAGTTGTGGAAAATCGATCAAGATAATCCGCATAAGCAAATAACCATTGCGACTTACAAAAAGCAAGGACGGGCAACCAACATATTAAAGAATTATTTTGTGGAGCGGGTGCAGCAGTTATCTTCCAACGATAAAAAATTGGCTTCCGCAGCGTTTAATTATTTAGTCAACAAACACGGCACAAAAATGGCGTATCCGCTGGGCGATTTGGCGAAACAATTACGGGTGGATGAATCAACACTCGGTCAAACGCTGGATAAATTAGAGCAAGCCCGCATTTTACGCCGCCAAAAACGCCAAAATGTGTTGTGGTATGAACTCTACCATGACATTTTTTCCAAGAGTATTTATGACTGGAATGAACACTATAAAACTCGGCAGCGTATTAAAAAACTAGCGATAGGCACTGGTACGGTGTTTGCCAGTGTTTTTTTGTTGTTTCTGGGAAATGATTGGTGGGTGAACTATACGACTTACCATCTCCGTTTAAGTCTGAAAGCGGGCATCTCCGATACGATTGAAGTGTATCAGGGCAAACAAGGCAGTGCTGATATTTTTGGACAGCAAAAATTTCGATATGAAGTCAACTCTACTCGTGCCAATATTGAAGCAGATAAGTTGTTTCAGCAAAAGCCTATTGAAAAAATTGAACAATTAAATAAGGATTTGGTTAGGGCATTTCCGTTAGCAAAACGATTAGAAGCGGATTGGGAAAACGGTGATATTGATAAAGTCTTATGTTTTGCGAATCAGTATATTGGCGGGCATAATAGGGACTTATCTCTTCAAACCATAGAACAGTTAGCCGGCTTTCGTTCAATTGAAAGTATTAATCGCTTAAAAAAACTGTTACCAACGCAAAAAAAAGAGTTAAAAGTAAAAATAATTGAGGCATTGGGAAACAGTAAAGCACCCTATCAAGTTCAACTCACCACTTTTTTATTGCCTTTTATAAAAGACGATGATATTTATATTCGTAGAAGTGTCACCAATGTACTGGCTCAATTGGGTACACATGAAACGGTTCAGCTGTTAATCGAATTGCTCAAAGATACCGATTGGAGAGTCCGCCGCAGTGCAGCAGACGGGTTAGGACAATTGGAAGCGCGTGAGGCGGTTAAGCCGTTAATCGAATTGCTCAAAGACACTGATTCTCGTGTTCGTCGCAGTGCAGCAGACGGGTTAGGGCAGTTGGGGGCGCGTGAGGCGGTTCAGCCTTTAAAGGCATTACTCAAAGAGGGTAATAAGAATGTCCGTTGGAGCGCGTTTTCAGCTTTAAGTCAGTTAGGCGTTCACGAATTGCCACAATTGAACAAAGAATTGACCACCTTGGAGGAACAATCTCGCCACCAAAGTGCGGGGCAACGTCAACAAGCGGCGGAAAAACTAGGAGAACTCTTTGTAGAACAAAGTGTTCATTTGCTCACGCCTTTACTTAAAGATGAACATTTTGGAACAAAAAAACAAGCGATTATTTCACTGAAACAAATTGGTGAAGAGCGAGCAGAGTGGTTGCGCCCCGTCTTACCTCAAATGCGCCCCTTGTTGGAAGACGCTAATATCCATATTCGCCGAAAAACAGTTATCGCACTCGGAAAAATTGTTTCCCAACTTTCTGAGGAAAAAGCACAATGGATCGAGCCATTTGCTAATATTGCTAAGAACCAAGAAGAAATACTGGGTATCCGTATGGTTGCCCTGAAAGCCTTAGCAAAGTTAGGCACAGCGGCGGAACTTATCCTTGCCATGTTACAACCAGAAATGCTTGAACAAGAGAGCGATTCTTTTATCTTAACCGCCTTTACCGCATTAGGCGATATTCGTCATCCAGTTGCTTTAGATTTTCTGCATAAACAATTAGAGGATTTAACAGAACGTAAACGAATGTGGCGCGAAAAACGTGATACAGATACTCCTAAATCAACGCAAGCCCAAGTCTGTAATGTCGCTTCAATCGTGGGCGATGAAAAAAATAGGTGGTTACAAAGCCAATGGGAAACTGACTTAGGTTATGCGATTGCCCAAATCGATCCTAAAAGTTCAGGGATAGCATTACTGAAACACGAACTGGCTGAAGTGAGAAAAGGGGCATGGCTGGCAATCGGTAAAGTTGCAAATATGAATATTATCAATGAGTTAGTAAAGCAACGACGTGAAAGTGAACCAGAACAAGCCCATTTTCGCCATGCCGCTTATCGGGCAATAGACAATGCCCTGATTACCATTGAAATGCAGGGCAATGCACAAGATTTACTGGACTTAAAAGCATTGTTTAAAACGGTGAAACATGCGGGGATTAAAGATCGAATGGACTGGACGATTCTCTCTTTAGAACAGCGCATCAACGAATCAAGTTCCACCGATGAAATCGGTGGAACAGAAACCGAGTTGCCGAATTTCCTCGTTTTCAGAGGCTTAGGCGTATCTTAAAAATGAACAAAAAAAAATCGGTTTTAAGACATTAAAATGCAAATAATCGTTTTCAACTATTGACCGATTTCCAACGAAGAGGTATAATCAATTTCTTTTCAATTAACCGGTATGAATAAATGACTCACAGCATTTTTTGTTTTTTGAACCCAACAGAGAACACTTTGAAACGTTTTAAAGTGTTACGTGATGTCTTAGCAGAAGAGAACAAACGGCTCGAGCTAGGAATATGTACTCTCCAGAAAAACGAGCCGATTCAATTTCAGTACGCTTATGATCTGTCTTCGTTGTTAAACGACTGGCAATTCAACGGTGGTTTGGGAATCGCTTTTTTTCGCCCAACCCCAATTGGTTCATCCCAAAACTGCGTGATGCCCTTCTATTCAATCGGGCAGATTGCAGTGGCGTACCTCGGCGTTATCGACAATCTCCCTGAAATACAGGAAAAATTGATTTCTGATGGAGTTCAGTTTTATTCCAAAAACAATGGGGCGGAAACGCTCTCTTATTTGTTTCAGCATTATTTGGAAATCGATCATCTTTCACCGATTGAAGCGATGAAAGCGATGATGAAAAAATTGAAGGGGCATTTTACCCTCATGGCATTAATAACAGAAGGAAAATGGTTGATGGTCGGATGTCATGATTATTCATTATCTGTGGGCAATAATAACGAGACCGTCTATTTCTGTACTGAACCAGAAATATTGGCTCAATTTTCCCCCTCAATGATTTCAGTCTTCGGGGAGAAAAAACCGACGATATTTTCTGCCACATCATCTCAATCCGATATTCTCTCGCTAGATTCTCTCCAGATTCTCTTTAGCGTGTAGGTTGGAGTTTGTCCTGAACACCAACTTATTGGTTCCTAGACCTGACAGGTTTTTGAAACCTGTACTAGATATGTTATGATTGGTTATCGTATGACTAGATAGTGTCCATCCGAAAACACCTCCAAAGCTAAAGCGTTGGACTCCAAGAGGCCCGTTGTTTGGAGCGTTGGACTCCAAGAGGCCCGTTGTTTGGAGTTCAACGCTTCAGCTTTGGGATTTTTAAAGCCGTTTCCGGATGGACACTAGATATGTACTGAATCATAAATTATCGAATATTTTGGAGTCCAAAGCTTCAGCTTTGGGAAATTGATTGAAAAAAGGAGAAACCATTGGTGAAAAAGAAGCCTAAAAAACCCGATAAAACAGTACGTGATGTACTTTATGATTGGGCAAGTAAAGAAATTTTACTGACCCATCAAGTTTATTCTCGACATATTGCAGAAGCTGCCCATGATGAAGCTTATGAATATTATGAAACACTCAAAGCTAATATCTCAAAACCAGAATCTGTTGTCATCAGTAAAACCGATAAACATACGAGAATTGTGAATATTAAACTGGTTAAGAGAAAACATAAATATTTCAGGGTGGTGATTAGATATGGCGATATTTGGAATCGATTACTGGGAGCTAAAAATTATATTCTGACTTTTTATGGCGCAAACTCACCGATTACTGGAGAAACCGTTTATGTTTCAAATCATTAATGACAATGAACTTCAAATCAGAAAGATTGAACGCGATAAACAACTAGATGTATTTATAGCACATCTAAGAGAAATCACCCATCCCTTAGAAACGGAAGTGGCCCCTTTGTTTGATGGTAATATTCTGTTCAAAGTGGATTCTGTTACTGGTGAACTGGTACAAATTTTTATTTATGATTTCTCCATTGTACGTCGTAAGCTCTTAATGAATTTAATTTTTGTTTATACGACAGCAACTATTAAAAATTGGCTTAAAATGCTCATTGCCAGTTTCAATCTGGGAAAAAATACCAAAATTTTGGCGCATTCTTAGCAATTTCATTCAAAATGAATATACTCAGCCATTAGCCTTGAAATCAATTTCAAGGCTAAAAGCTAAAGCAGGCTCAGCTAAACTTTCTTTTAGTCTGTTTTAACAGACTTGAACTGTCAGCCTTGCAATTGATTTCAAGGCTGAGTCGTTACGAAAAAACGGCCCGTTTCTAAAATGTTAAATTGATTCCAAAAAACCTAAAATACAACAATGCCTAAACCTAACTTAAATAACGCCATCGTCCGCATCCTAATAGAAGACAGCGAACCACGTCAACCATTAGGAGCCGGCTTTTTGGTGTCGTCCCGCCATATTTTGACGTGCGCTCACGTTATCATCGACGTACTTGATCTCCCAGAAAATACACGCGAAGCACCAGAAGGTCTCATTTATCTTGATTTTCCATTACTAGATGATAAACAGACCCTATCCGCAACAGTATATAAATGGTCTCCTGTCAAAGAGAGTGCAAAGGGCGAGTTTGAAGAAGATATTTGTGTTCTTGAACTCTCTCCAGAAACCGTTTTACCTGATAAAGCGGAGCCAATTCCCATCATTGTTCTTGAGCAGGAAGCCCATTTTAATGATCGCGCTGTGCGAATGTTCGGTTTTCCAGAAGATAAAGAGAATGGGGATTGGTTAAACGGCACATTGCAAGGAACCATCGGGAATGGGTGGGTGCAACTGGAAAGTGAAGTAGGGCGGCGGGGCGTTTTGCCAGGCTTTTCTGGCACAGCGATCTGGGATAAAGAGGGAAACGCCGTCATTGGTATGATGGTCAGTATCTATGCAGGTGAAGTAGATACTTCCGCTTACATGATACCTGCTTATAAATTTATTGAAGTTTCACCCGAATTAGAGCAGCTTTGCACCATCAAAAGAAGACTTATCAATAGACAAAAACCATCGTCTGTATTTGAAAAACTCAAAGATAAACTGCCGAGTGGAAAATCAACCAGTTTGACAAATAAAGTGCATCAGTTAGAAACGGAAATCAAAGAGACCGAACATAAAATGATCACGAAGGAAATAGACGAAGCGCGGCGTTTGGAACGCAACCACGCTTATTCCCAGGCACTTGAACAATGGCAAAACATACAATCACTTTTGCCTGATGATATTCGAGCATCAGAAGCGATTCAAGCGTTGGAGGAAAAAATTGCTCTTAAAAAACGGGTGATTGATGTTCAAAAACGTTTGATCAAACATTTTAAAGCGTTGGGAGCAACCTATCTCCAAATAGATGTGCGTTTAAGACGCATGAAAAAAGAAGGAGTGGATGACGAAGCAGAAACCCTGTTAAATATTATCGAACAATTTTTAAATCAAGACATTTCTACCGATGATTTGACTGAATTTTGGTCAAGTTTAGACTCACAGCCTTCAAAGACAAAGGTTGACGCGCTCAACTATCAAGCATTAGCAGCGCGTTTAGAACGGGGTGATATTGTGATTTTTTTAGGCAGCGATTTATTGCCCAGTCTTTGTGATCAAAACTTATCAAATGCTGAAATTGTGAAAGGTTTAGCCAACTATGTCAATTATCCAAATTTTAATGGGGATTTTCCAGAGATTTGCGAATACATTGACATGAATAATCAATTTGGGCGGCAATTATTATCTGATAAATTGCAAACATTGGTTGAACCTAAAAAGCCATCTATCGCGCTTTATCAGTTATTTGCTTCGCTTAGAAAGCCCCTGTTATTGATTTCAGCAACCTATGATACACGTCTTGAGCAAACCTTTCAGGCGCGTAAGAAAAAATTTGTGGTACTGTATCATCATTCTGATAAAAAGAATACCGATACCTTATTTCTTGATTATTCTGATAAAACGGAAATTCAACAATGCTCAAATGAAACCTTATCAGGATTGCCCTTATTAGAACAAGGTTATTCTGTGATTTACAGAATGTTAGGGCGTATGGGTGCTGATGATTCGTCTAAAGCATTAGTTGTCTCTGAAAAGGATTATTTCACTTTTACGCAATATCAAGATAAATTGATTCCAAATTATGTGGTGAAACAATTAAGGAATCGGGGATTTTGGTTATTAGGGCATCACCCAAAAAATTGGGATAAACGTTTGATTATTAACATAATATTGAGTAAACGCACCAATGAAGAACCCGCCCTCACAATCTTTCAAGAAACGGAAGAGTTTTGTCGCCTTTACCTGAAAAACAAACAAATTGAAAATTATCCGATTGATTTGAAAGTGTTTGTGGAAAATTTGCAGGCGCAATTGCCATAAGTCCTGAAGCACATCGAATCTGATGGAGTCCAAACCTTCAGATTTGGCAGGGAGTCCAAACCTTCAGATTTGGCAGTCGGTCATTTCGAGTTTTTTCAAAAAACGGATCGTTTCTTTCCGCAAATTGTAAAAATCATTTCGCCATTTTCTTAATTATGGAGTTTAATACCAATGAAACAAATACCTTATGGCATATCAAGCTACAAGACGATTCGCCAAAAAAATGCCTATTATGTGGATAAAACTCATTATATTCCACAAATTGAATCAGCCGGTGATTTTCTCTTTCTGATTCGTCCCCGCCGGTTTGGTAAATCGTCGCTATTGAGCATGTTAGAATGCTATTATGACATTGCACGAGCCGAAGAATTTGAGGCGTTGTTTGCCAAAACCTATATTCATGCACATCCAACACCAGAAAAAAATGCCCATCTCATTTTGAAATTTGACTTTTCCCAAGTCAACCCTGAAATTGACAAAGTTGAATCTTCATTTAGTGCTCATATTCGCAGTTGCTTATTCTTTTTTGGAAAAAAGTATCGTTCACTGTTAGATGATGATTATTTTGAAATGATCGAAACCTATCAAGAGGTTCATAGCAAACTCGAATTTGCTTTAAACTACATCGGCTATAAAGGGCATAAAGTTTATGTCCTGATTGATGAGTACGATAATTTCACTAACACGATTCTGACGACAGCAGGGCAAAGCCACTATCAAAAATTAACCCACGGCACGGGTTTTTTTCGCTTTTTCTTTAGCGTGTTAAAGGGGGGGACAAGTCAAGTTGACGCTGGTATAGCTCGTCTATTGATCACTGGCGTTTCACCCGTCACGATGGATGATGTCACCAGTGGTTTTAATATTGGCTTAAACATCAGTTTATACCCAAACTTTAACGAGATTTTGGGGCTTAATGAACAGGATGTGATGACAATATTGAAGTATTATCAAGAACAGGGCTGCACATTACCCTATTTGAATGAGACACTTGCCCTGATGAAAATGTGGTATGGCAATTACCTTTTTGCAAGAACAGCTTCAAATCATCTCTTTAATACCGATATGGTACTTTACTTTTTAAAAAACGTCATGGCTTATGAAGCCATTCCTGATGAGATGGTTGATCCCAATATCAAAGTCGATTACAGCAAACTACGCCATTTAGTGGTTCTTGATAGACGGCTCAACGGCAACTTTAGTCGTTTAAAGGCGATTATCGAAACAGGGCAAATTAATGCTGAAATTGCTATTAGCTTTCCAGTTGAAGATTTAATCAAACCGAATAACTTTATCTCGTTGTTATACTATTTTGGTTTATTAACTTACCGAAGTGAAGAAGAACTGATTATTCCCAATCGTACCGTCAAAAAATTGATGTATAGTTATCTGCGTGATGGCTATGAAGAGGTCGATGTATTTAGCATTGATTTATGGCAGTTTGCTAACTTTGTTCGCAACATGGCGTACATCGGTGAATGGAAACCGGTTTTTGAATTTTTGGCTCAAGAAGTGGAGAAGCAAACTTCTATTCGGGATTATTTAAGCGGAGAAAAAGTGATCCAAACCTTTTTGTTAGCTTACTTGAACGTGACGGATTATTATATCACACGCACTGAAGAAGAAATGGGGAAAGGGTTTGTTGATTTATATCTTGAACCCTTTTTTGCGAAGTATGAAAAAGTCAAATATGGTTATTTGATTGAACTGAAATACATCAAGCGAGGCGATTTCACCCAGGAATTGCTCCAAGAAAAGATTGAGGATGCCAAAAATCAACTACAACAATATGCCACCGATTCACGAGTCATTGAGGGCAATCGGGGGGTCAATTTGCGATTAATTATGTTGATTTTTAATGGCTGGGAACTGGTTCATTTGGAAGAAGTGACTTAAATTTCAAGTTAAGTAGGTCGGGTTAGATGGCGCAGCAAAAAACGTAACCCGACACAGGCCATTTCTTAGGTAAATGTCGGGTTACGTTATCACGCGACGCTTGATAAGCTAACCCGACCTACCATACTTGCCCACCATTTCGAACTTTAAAACCAGACCTGCCAGGTTAAAAAAAACCTGGCAGGTCAAGGCAGCGACCAAACTTGATTTTGACTTTGGTTTCGAGGTTCAAGTTTTTTGAAAAAAAACTTGAACCTCGAAGACTTTGACCTGGCAGGTTTTCTTTTGAACCTGCCAGGTCTGGTTTTGACTTTGACCTGGCAGGTTTTCTTTTGAACCTGCCAGGTCTGGTTTCGACTTTGACTTGAAAGTTATTTCATGAGCATTCCTAAAGACATTTCCATGATAAAGCACATAAAAGTTTCTCAATATCGCTGTTTTCATTCTTTGGATATTGAATTAACCCAGCATCAAGTTTTGGCAGGCGCAAATGGTTCAGGTAAAACGACATTGTTGGATATTCCTACATGATTCGGGGAACTTCTGGCCAGCAATGATATTAACTCCGTTTTCTTTGAACCCACCCCAAGCCAATTCGTTACCATTCGTTATCAAAGGAGAAATATGAACGACGCACAGAAAATCATTCAGAATGAACTGGATTTAGAAGAAAAACTTCTTTGGGCAGGCAAGCCAAAGCAAGGAATTGTGTTTCAAAAAGGTGATATTTTTATGATTCCGTTTAGTCTCTTATGGGGTGGCATGATCTTACTCATTGAAATTTTACTATCTTTTTTACTATTTTTTGGAGGAAAAGGAATAGAAGGAATTATCTTCGCTCACCTTTTTTTACTTCCATTTGTGATTATTGGGCTGCATATGATCTTTGGTCGTTTTATCACTGATTTAAAAAGACGTGCTAATACGTTCTATGGTTTAACCGATCAGCGAGCAATAATTATTTCTGGTATTTTTAGCAAAACGGTAAAAAGTTTAAATCTTATCTCATTCAATGTGTCACTCTCTGAGAAATCCAATAAAAGTGGAACGATCACATTCGGGCAAGAAATGTCATTTTATTCGGCTTATGTTTGGAATTCTAATCATTGGCTTGGAATGGCTTCTAGCGTGCCGAAATTTGAATTCATTGAAAATGCCAAGGAGGTATATGATCAGATCAGCAAGCAGCAAAACATAAGTAAATGGTGTGGTAGTGCAGAAAAGCAGAAATTTCCGTATAACTTTTAGGTGCAATGAGGGCGACCTATCTTTTCTGGTTCACACGCTAGCGATTTTTCTGGTTCCCATGCGCCAGTATCACTGCCATTAAGTTAAGCCTTGGAATCCATTCGAGGTTTTAGTTTTTTTTTCAAAAAAACTAAAACCTCGAATCCTTTAGATTTGGAGTCCAAACCTTTAGATTTGGAGTCCAAACCTTTAGATTTGGAAGTTAAGTAGGTCGGGTTAGATTTTTTTGCGCCAAAACGTAACCCGACACAGGCAACTTATTAATTAGGTAGTGTCCATCCGGAAACACTTCAAAAGCGAAAGCGTTGGACTCCAAGAGGCGCATTGTTTGGACTTCAACGCTTCAGCTTTGGGATTTTAAAAGCCGTTTCCGGATGGACACTAGGTAAATGTCGGGTTACGTTATCACGCGACGCTTGATAAGCTAACCCGACCTACCATACTCCATTTTAAGTAGAGTAGGGTGGGCAACGTCTTTTTGTTGCCCACCATTTCGATCTACCAAAAATCCATTAAAGTTCATTCACCATTCACCATTAACCATTGCGATAAAAAAAAATGGAACCCTACAAAGGCTTACGCCCCTACGAAGAACAAGATAAAGACAACTTCTTTGGTCGAAATGCCGAAAAGCAAATCTTAATTGACAAGATATTGACCAATAAGTTGACATTGTTATTTGCAGCGAGTGGAGTCGGTAAAAGCTCGCTATTGCAAGCGGCGGTGATGCCGCAATTAAAAGAACCGGCTGATGAAAATCTGGATGTGATCTACCATAACCAATGGTTTGCTAATCCATGCGCAGATTTAAAACAAACGCTGGTTGATTACCTCCAAAAGCACAATAAAGTCACTGATCAGAAAACCTTAGATCAGTCATTACCTTTAGCCACCTTTTTTCACTTCAGCACGATTTTTACCAGTGATCCATTGGTGATTATCTTAGATCAGTTTGAAGAATTTTTTAATTATCAATGCCATAGCAAATATTTCAAGCCTTTTATTCAACAACTGGCAGAAGCGGTGCTGGATCGAGACACCCCAACCGTGTTTGTTTTTTCCATGCGCGAAGATTTTGCATTGGAGTTAAACGCTTTTAAACCCGAATTGCCGATATTACTCTTTAATAATTTCTATCGCTTAGAAAAACTGAATCAAAAAAAAGCCCGCCAAGCGATTACCGCCCCGATAGAACCCCTCGGTTTTAATTATGAACCCGGTTTAGTCGATATTCTGTTGGATGATTTAAGTCTGCGCGAACAACGGGATCGTTTTGGAACAGCGACGGATTTATTAGATGCCCCCTCTTTTGTCGAGCCACCGCATTTACAGATTGTCTGTATGCAGTTGTGGAAACTTAATCAACATAATCTGAGTCAACGAATCACAATCGCCACCTACCAAAAGCAAGGGCGGGCCACCAACATATTAAAGGATTATTTTGTTAAGCAGGTGCAACAGTTATCTCCACAGGATAAAAAATTGGCTTCCGCCGCGTTTAACTATTTAGTCAACAAACACGGCACAAAAATGGCGTATCCGCTAGGCGATTTGGCGAAACAAATCCGGGTGAATGAAACCACCCTCGATCAAACGCTGAATAAATTGGAGCAAGCCCGCATTTTACGCCGCCAAAAACGCCAAAATGTGTTGTGGTATGAATTGTACCATGATATTTTTTCCAAAAGTATTTATGACTGGAATGAAGACTATAAAACTCGGCAGCGTATTAAAAAAGTCGTGATCGGTACGGGTGCGGTCTTTTCCAGTGCGGCTTTATTATTTATGGGAAATGATTTGTGGGTGAATTATACGACTTACCATCTCCGTTTAAGTCTAAAAACCGGCATCTCCGATACCATTGAAGTGTATCAAGGCAAACAAGGCAGTGCTGATATTTTTAGACAGCAACAATTCCGATATGAAGTCAACTCGACTCGCGCCAATATTGAAACGGATAAATTGTTTCAGCAAAAGCCGATTAAAAAAGTAGCCCAATTAAATCAGGAATTGATTAGGGAATTTCCGTTGGCAGAACGATTAGAAGCGGATTGGGAAAATGGTGAGATTGATAAAGTCTTATCTTTTGCGAATCAGTATATTGGCAAACATAATAAGGACTTATCTCTTCAAGCCATAGAACAGTTAGCCGGCTTTCGTTCAATTAAAAGTATTGTTCGCTTAAAGCAACTATTACCAACGCAAAATAAAAAGGTCAAAGTAAAGATTATTGAAGCGTTGGGAAGCAGTCATGCACCCCGTCAACTTCAAATCGCCCATTTTTTGTTGCCTTTTACGAAAGATGATGAACCTTATATCCGTAAAAGTGCTGCCGATGCACTGGCTAAATTGGGTACAGTTGAAATAATTCCATCGTTAATTGAATTGCTCAAAGACACCGATTTGACAGTTTACCTCAGTGCCGAAAACGGATTAACGCAATTGGGAGCAAGTGAGGCGATTCCGCCGTTAATCGAATTGCTCAAAAACACAGAGACAGGAATCCGCAGCCGAGCAGCCCACCAGTTAGCGCAATTGGGAGCGCATGAGGCGATTCCGCCGTTAATCGAATTGCTCAAAGAGATCGATATTGATGTTCGTAGCCGTGCCATAAACGGGTTAGCGCAATTAAAAGCGCATGAGGCGGTTCAGCCGTTAATCGAATTGCTCAAAGACACAGATGACGATGTTCGTCGCAGTGCCGTTGACGGCTTAGGGCAATTGGAAGCACGTGAGGCGGTTCAGCCGTTAATTCAATTGCTCAAAGACACCAATTGGGAAGTCCGCCGCAGTGCCGCTGACGGGTTAATACAATTAGGGGCGCGTGAAGCAATTCAGCCGTTAATGGCATTACTCAAAGACAAACACATCGATTGGAAAGTTCGCAGACGGGTCGCAGACGTGCTAACGCAATTGGGAGCGCATGAGGCGGTTAAGCCATTAATCGAATGGCTCAAAGACAATGATTCTAATATCCGCCGCCATGCAGCCGCCGGATTAGGAAAATTGGGAATGCTTGAAGCGGTTCAGCCGTTAATCAAATCGCTCAAAGACACCGATTTACAAGTCCGTAGCAGTGCAGCAGTTAGCTTAGGGCAATTAGGAGAACGTGAGGCGGTTCCGCCTTTAATGGCATTACTTAAAGATAAAAATGGGCCAGTCAGCAAAAGTGCCGTCAAAGGGTTAGCGCAATTAGGGGCGCGTGAGGCGATTCCGCCTTTAATCGCATTATTCAAAAACAAAAACCTCAATTGGAGAGTTCGCAGACGGGCCGCAGACGTGTTAGCACAATTGGGAGCGCGTGAGGCGGTTCAGCCGTTAATCGAATTATTCCAAAACACGGATTCTGATGTCCGCCGCCGTGCTGTCGCTGTTTGGTTAGGACAATTCGGATCGCGTGAGGCGGTTAAGCCATTAATCAAATTGCTCAAAAACACGAATTGGAAAATCCGCACCAGTGCCGCTGACGGGTTAGGGCAGTTGGGAGTGCGTGAGGCGGTTAAGCCGTTAATTCAATTGCTCAAAGACACTAATTGGAAAGTCCGCAGCAGTGCCGCTGACGGGTTAGGGAAGTTGGGGGCGCGTGAAGCGGTTAAGCCATTAATTCAATTGCTCAAAGACGACGATGAAGATCTCCGCCTCAGTGCCGCAGATGGGTTAGTGCGATTGGGAACGTGTGAAGCGGTTAAGCCGTTAATCCAACTGCTCAAAGATACGGATGAAGATGTCCGCAGCAGTGCTGCCGACCTGTTAGGGAAGTTGGGGGCGCGTGAGGCGATTCAGCCTTTAAAGGTATTACTCAAAGAGGGTAATAAGGATGTCCGTTGGAGCGCGATTTCCGCTTTAACTCAATTAGGCGTTCACGAATTATCACAATTGAACAAAGAATTGACTACCTTGGAGAAACAATCTCACCACCAAAGTGCTTATCAACGTCAAAAATTGGCAGAAAAGATTGGACAACTCTTTATAAAACAAAGTGTTAAATTACTCACGCCTTTACTTAAAGATAAACATTTGGGAGTAAAAAAACAAGCGATTATTTCATTGGGACAAATTGGTGAGCAGCAAGCGAAGTGGTTACGCCCCGTTTTACCTCAAATGCGCCCCTTGTTAGAAGACACTAATATCCACATTCGCCGAGAAACGATTATCGCACTGGGAAAAATGGTTTCCCAACTTTCTGAGGAAAAAACGCAATGGCTCGAAACCTTTGCTAATATGGCTAAAAATCAAGAAGAAATTCTGGGTATTCGTCTGGTTGCCCTAAAAGCCTTAGCAAAGTTAGGCACTGCGGCGGAACTTATCCTTGAACTGCTGCAACCAGAAATGCTTGAACAAGAGAGCGATTCTTTTATCTTAACCGCCTTTACTGCATTAGGCGATATTCGTAATCCAGTTGCTTTAGATTTTCTGCATGAACAACTAGCGGCTTTAACAGAACGTAAACGAGTGTGGCGCGAACAACGGGATGCAGATAAATTAACGCGAACCCAAGACGATGTCGCTTCAAACGTGGACGATGAAGAAAATAGGTGGTTACAAAGCCAATGGGAAACTGACTTAGGTTATGCGATAGCCCAAATCGATCCTGAAAGTTCAGGAATAGCATTACTGAAACACGAACTGGCTCAAGTGAGAAAAGGGGCATGGCTGGCAATCGCTAAAGTTGGAAAGGTGAATATTATCAATGAGTTAATAACACAACTCCGTGAAAGTGAACCCGAACAAGCCCATTTTCGCCATGCCGCTTATCAGGCAATAGATAATGCCCTGATGACCATTGAAATGCAAGGCAATGCACAAGATTTACTGTACTTAAAAAAATTGTTTAAAACGGTGAAACAGGCGGGGATTAAAGATCGGATGAACTGGACGATTCTCTCTTTAAAACAGCGCATCAACGAATAATTTATTGGACTTTTTAGAAACCTTTTCAAAAAACGGGGTTTCTTGCATCCATCTACTTTCTGATGTAGGGGCAATCCCTTGTGGTTGCCCTGAGCCCTGAGTAGTGACTTGATTTTTAATTCTGAAAATTCTCAAATTCTGAAAATTCTGATTCTAACATTAAAGTAAATAAAATCAATAGTTTATAAAAAACTTTGTACAATTTTATAAGGGATTAAAGGAGAAATAACATGCGTGAATTTAACACAACAGGACCATGTAACCCAGCCCTGCATTACACCGTCATGCGTGAAGCATTAATAGCCGTTTGCCAAGAAAAGGTCAAAAAAGGCCGCTATATTACCCTCTTTGCGCCCCGGCAAGCGGGAAAAACCACCTTTTTCAAACTGTTACTGAACACGCTTGAGAAAGACTTTACAACGGTTTGGCTCAGTTTTGAAAATCTGAAAACGGCATCAAAAGAGGAATTTTATCAAGAGTTAAACCATAAACTTCACCGCGGACTTTCCAAATATAAGACTCAATCTGAACTCATCATCCATAGCTCAATTAGCTTGGACCATTTTTTTGAAAACACTTCAGTTCAGTCTAAACCCCTTGTTCTAGTAATTGATGAATTTGAAGGTATCCCAGACTGTGTATTAAGAGAAGTCATGCACACTTTTCGGCAAATCTATCATCAAAAAGAATATTACAATCTCCATTCACTGATCTTAGTCGGTGTGAGTACCATTGCAGAATTAGTCGTTTCCTCCGCTTCACCATTTAACATTGCCGAAGAACTACAAATTCCCTACTTTACCTTTGCAGAAGTCACCTTGCTGATTGAACAATACGTCATCGAATCGGGGCATAAGGTTGAAAAATCGGTTATAAAAGCAATCTATGATAACACCAAAGGACAACCTGGCTTAGTTTGCGCGTTATGCTCACATCTTATGACAGAAATAGCCACCGACAAAAGCCAGTCTGTGACGAAGGCTGATTTTTACACCACACTTGGCTTTTTTCTCACCAAGAAATTTGATAAAAATATTTTGAATATTGTTCAAAAAGCCCAAGAAAAAAGGGAGTTTATGATAAAACTCCTTTTCAGGGATGAACCCGTGGCATTTACAATTGATGATCCAGATATTGCTTGGTTATATGCAAATGGTGTTATTGATGAAACAGACGGTTATGTGGATATTCCTGTACTGTTATATGCCAAACGCTTGATAAACGCATTCCGCCCATCAATAAATGGAGAAACCCGACATTATATCAACTCGCCTTATGAGACGATTAACCAATATCTGACATCTGATGGGGAGTTAAATGTCAATGAATTGCTGAAAGAATACCGGGCATACATTCGTCGGCGAGGTTTTCGGGCTTTTGATACTGAACATTTGAAAGAAGCCGCATGGCATTATTCTCTAGACGGATTTATCAATTTCTTTATTCAGTGTCTTGGAGGGCAGACATTTGTCGAAGTGCCAACGGGTCGAGGGCGAACAGATATACTCATTCTCTATCAAAACCAGAAATACGTCATTGAAACAAAACGGTTTGTTAATCATTACTATTTTCAGCAGGGCAAAGGACAACTGGCAGAATATCTGAAATCAGAAGGCATTTCTGAAGGATACTATGTGGTTTTCAGCAACATACATACTGAGAAAGATGAACTGTTTTCAGAAGAACTGATTCAGGGAAAACGGATATATACCCATATTATTCTGACAAAATTTGAACAACCAAGCCGTCTTCCAGTGCGAGAGGAACTGAAGCTGACCGAATCAGAAAAGATTGCCAACAACATGCTCAAAATGGAGACGTTTTCAATCGAACAGATTAGTCAAGCAACCAATGTGAGTCTTGATAGAATTAAAGCCTTGTCTGTTCACTTTGTATTGTAACGACAGGGATTGCTTAAAAGGAGAATAAAACGAGGCATTACCACGAATCCCTTATAAAATACAATCCATGTCGTTAATTCTGTTTCCAACCTTGTCGTTTGTGTTATTATAATTACGGTTGGAAAACCAAAAAATGAAATCACGTTATTAGCACACCTTGTTATTTAAGCAAACGGGCAGCGTACCGTATTATGGAGTTTAATAATGAAACAAATACCTTATGGCATCTCCAGCTATAAGACGATTCGCCAAAAAAAGGCTTATTATGTGGATAAAACTCATTATATTCCACAAATTGAATCAGCCGGTGATTATCTCTTTCTAATTCGTCCTCGCCGATTTGGTAAATCGTCGCTATTGAGCATGTTAGAATGCTATTATGACATTGCACGAACAGAAGAATTTGAGGCTTTGTTTGCCGATACCTATATTCATGCACATCCAACACCAGAGAAAAATGCCCATCTCATTTTGAAGTTTGACTTTTCCCAAGTCAATTCGGAGATTGATGAAGTGGAAACCTCGTTCCAAGAATATATAGATTCTTGTATATTCCTTTTTTGTGAAAAATACCCTAATCTTTTTGAAAAGAGGTATCTTTCAATGATGGAAACGAAGAAAACCCCTTATGCGAAATTGAAACTGTTACTCAGTTATATTGGCTCAAAAGGCTTAAAAACTTATATTCTAATTGATGAATATGATAACTTCACTAACACGATTCTGACGACAGCTGGGCAAAGCCACTATCAGAAATTAACCCATGGCACGGGTTTCTTTCGCTTTTTCTTTAGTGTGTTAAAAGGGGCGACTGGCGAAGTAGATAGTGGTATTAGTCGTCTGTTTATCACTGGCGTTTCACCCGTCACGATGGATGATGTCACCAGTGGTTTTAATATTGGCTTAAATATCAGTTTATACCCAAACTTTAACGAGATTTTGGGGCTGAACGAACAGAATGTGACGACAATATTGAAGTATTATCAAGAACAGGGCTGCACATTACCAGATTTGAATGAAACACTTGCCCTGATGAAAGTGTGGTATGGCAATTACCTTTTTTCAAGAACGGCTTCAAATCATCTCTTTAATACCGATATGGTACTTTACTTCTTGAAAAACTTCATGGCTTATGAAACAATTCCTGATGAGATGGTTGATCCCAATATCAAAGTCGATTACAGCAAACTACGCCATTTAGTGGTTCTTGATAGACGGCTCAACGGCAACTTTAGTCGTTTAAAGGCGATTATCGAAACAGGGCAAATTAATGCTGAAATTGCTATTAGCTTTCCAGTTGAAGATTTAATCAAACCGAATAACTTTATCTCGTTGTTATACTATTTTGGTTTATTAAGCTACCGAGATGAAGAAGAATTGATTATTCCCAATCGCACTGTCAAAAAATTGATGTATAGTTATCTGCGCGATGGCTATGAAGAAGTCGATGTGTTTAGCATTGATTTATGGCAATTTGCTAACTTTGTTCGCAACATGGCGTACATTGGTGAATGGAAACCCGTTTTTGAATTTTTGGCTCAAGAAGTGGAGAAGCAAACTTCCATTCGGGATTATTTGAGCGGAGAAAAAGTGATCCAAACCTTTTTGTTAGCTTACCTGAATGTGACGGATTATTATATCACACGCACTGAAGAAGAAATGGGAAAAGGCTTTGTCGATTTATACCTTGAACCCTTTTTGGCAAAATATGTGAAAGTCAAATATGGTTATTTGATTGAACTGAAATACATCACGCGAGGCGATTTCACCCAGGAATTGCTTCAAGAAAAGATTGAAGCTGCCAAAAATCAACTACAACAATATGCCACCGATTCACGAGTCATTGAGGGCAATCGGGGGATCAATTTGCGATTGATTATGTTGATTTTTAGTGGCTGGGAACTGGTTCATTTGGAAGAAGTGACTTAAATTTTAAGAATAACTCGCTGTCATTAAGTAATTAAACATGGGCGAACACGCAGGTTCGCCCCTACAGTTCTTAAATACGCGGAATTTTGGCTGTGTGCCCTTATAGCCCTGTGCCAACTCAAATAAGGAGATAATCCATGCAAATCGCACCTTTAAACAATCAAGTGGTTTTTAAAAAACTACTGTCAGATGAAGAAATACTCAAAACTTTTATCAAAGACTTTTTGGATATTGATATCACTCCCCAATCTATTGAAGTTGAAAAGAAGTTTGTTCCCCCCATCGGCGGTGTTGATTTTGAAATTGATATTTTTGTTGATGATCCAATCCACCGTTTAGTCATTGAAATCCAAAGAGAACGCTATGATTACGATTTTGATCGCTTTTGGCATTATCATATCGCCTCGCAGTTAGAATTAGTCAAAAGCCACAAAGAGTACAAGTTAGATCGTACTGTCTATACCATCGTTTGGTTTACCCGTAAAGTGCGTGAGAAACAATACCAACGGAGTTTAATGACGACTAACCAAGTCACGACAACGGAACAGGATGAATCCATGATACTGTATCCCCATCAGTTGTTTTTTCTTAATCCGTTTTATCTCAATGAGAAAACGCCTCAAGGGCTAGAAGATTGGATGACTTTGGTGGTGGAAAGTGTCAATAATCCTACCCATCCGAACATCAATTTGAAAAGACCGATTATACAAAAAGCGGCTAAGTTGATTGATGATGATGGATTAACGCCCAAAGAACGCATGGCGATTATAGACGAGCGGGATTACAATAATATGCGGCACAAGGAATGGGAAGATGGATTGCAACAAGGATTGCAAAAGGGATTACAAGCCGGACAAATAAAAATTGCCCGCAATTTGTTAGCAAAAGGACTTGACTATGCCTTCATTGCAGAAACCACCGGCTTGTCTATTGATGAGCTAGAATCTTTAACTTAACCTAAACGACAAGGATTGTATATAATAAAGGATAAGAAAACGAAGCATGACCACGAATCCCTTATAAAAAACAATCCCTATAGTTGTTTTTAATCCTTTTTTATATACAATCCTTGTAGTTGGTATTACTATAATTATGTTGAAAAAATCACGTTATTTATTAGCAATTCCTATATTAATCAGTAGTTTATCCACAAACGCCGAAATCACTCTCGACGGCACACTCGGACGTAGTGGCGCATTGCCTGGCCCTGACTATCAAATTGGGGCAGACTTGGGCAAGCAACATGGTGGCAATCTTTTCCACAGCTTTCAAGACTTTAACTTGAATCGTGCAGAAAGTGCCACGTTTTCTGGTCCCAATAGTGTCAACAACGTTATCAGTCGCGTCACTGGCGGAAATCCCTCACAGATTGACGGGTTAATTCGTTCAACCATTCCCAACGCTGATATGTATTTTCTCAATCCGCATGGGATTATGTTTGGAAAAAACGCAAGATTGGATGTGCAAGGGGGGTTTCATGCCAGCACCGCAGATTATATCGGCTTAAAAAATGAAGGACGGTTCGATGCGACAAATCCTAGACATAGCTTATTGACCGTATCCCCGGTAGAATCATTTGGATTTTTAGATAACAAAATAGCGGGTATTTCCATTGAG
This sequence comes from Thiotrichaceae bacterium, assembly GCA_029939505.1. Taxonomy (GTDB): domain Bacteria; phylum Pseudomonadota; class Gammaproteobacteria; order Beggiatoales; family Beggiatoaceae; genus QNES01. The sequence continues at coordinate 30,198 of JAOZSV010000001.1, forward strand.
GGAATTGGCGAAATGGCTAAAGTGGATGGAGAAGGTAGCATGACAGGATTAGTTGTACCAAACAGGAAAACTTTGTCACTGATTGGGGGAAATATTGAAATAACCGGAAGCTATTATCATAATGACGAATATATCCGTGAATATCAAGGTTATATTAGACATCTCGGTAATCTGACTGCGGCAAGCGGCAGAATTAATCTGGCCAGCGTCGCTTCAAAGGGGGAAGTGATACCAACCCATTCTACCCTAGACGTATCCACATTCAATGAATTAGGAAAAATAATTCTTTCTAAAAAATCACTGCTAGAAGTGAGTGGTCCAACGACAGGTAGTGTATTTATCCGAGCAGACGAATTAATGGTCAGTGACGCAAGTCGGATTTTTAGTAACATACATTATAGAGAAGGTAATGTCGTATTTTCTAATGAGAATCATCATGATCATGATCATGCTCGTATTGATATAGAAGTTCGGAATCTTTCTGTTACTGAGCAAAGCTGGATTGCTGGTTATTCGTTTACGGCTGGAAATCTGGGTCATATCTTAATTCTGGCTGATCATATTTTTTTAAATAACGGAAGTTGGATAAATAGTCAATCTTACACCAGTGGAAACACGGGCAATATTTCAATTAAAACTCATTCTATCTGTATAAAGGATAGTGGTATTGCTGTCATTGCTCGTAATACCGGTAATGCGGGTAATATTTATATTCAAGCCACAGAAAAAATTCGCGTGAGCGGTGCTGATAAAACAGCCGGTTGGTCTAGTAGCATTCTATCAATTGCTACTCCTAATGATAAGAATATTGTAGGTGGAACAGGAGGAGATATTTTGCTAGAAACGGGAGAACTTATCCTTAAAAAGGGTGCACAAATTAGTAGTAGTACGATTGCTGGTGAAGGAAAACAAAGCAGCAAAGCCGGTGATATTACAATTCAGGCAACCGGTACAATTCAACTTTCTGGTGTTAATCCGTATGGTGAAAATGAAAATGGCCTTGGTTCAGGTATTTATGTTCGTTCTAAAGGTAACAATGCGGGTGATGCAGGTTCCCTCTCCTTAACGGCCAGTGCATTATCTATCACAGAAGGTGCTGAGATGAGTGCGAGTACATCAGGGCGCGGGCAAGGAGGACATATTAATCTCAATATCAATGGTCCAACCTCTATTTCTGGAAATTCAGCACATATTATATTAGAAGAACCAAAAAAGAGTCAATTAGATTTTCAGAGAGAGTTCCCCAATTATCAAAAGAATAGAATTGCTATAAGTGGTATTTACGGCAATTCATTTAGTCATGCCAACGATGCGGGTGAAGCGGGTACGATTAAAATAAAAACTCATCATCTTAACCTGACAGAGGGTGCTTTAATTAACACTTCTACAAAACAAGCCAGTGGGGGTCATATCACGATAACAACACCAAATTTGCTCTATTTACAAGATAGTGAAATCACAACAAGCGTACACGGTGGCAAGGATGATGGGGGTAATATTACCATTAAAAATCCCACTTTTGTGGTATTGAATCAAGGCAAAATAATCGCTCAAGCTGATGAAGGGCATGGTGGCGATATTTATATTAAATCTGAGCAATTTGTCACTTCTCCAAATAGCTTGGTGAGCGCCTCCTCAAGATTAGGAATAGATGGTGAAGTCAAGATTGATTCCCCTGAGATGGATATGGAAGGATTTTTAGTGGTATTACCAGGTGGGTTTATAGAGGCAAGTCATCCAATGGAAACACTCTGTGATCAAACTAAAAAAATGAATCATTTTTTCATCAAACAAAGTGAAGGAGTTCCTAATTCACCAGAAGATTTATTACCGAGTGGACCATTTTTGTCGGATAAAGCAAATACCAAGACTTACCAATCCAGCGTGATTCCAGAAGAGCAGTTGTTTTAAAAGGTAATAGTACAACGGATTGATGAACAGGATTTTTAATATCCGCTTTAATCCTGTTCATCTTTTAATCCCCACCTTAAATGTATTTTATCATGGATTAAAGGAAAAAAAACATGCGTGAATTTAACACAACAGGCCCTTGTGATCCGGCAAAACATTACACCGTCATGCGTGAAGCATTCATGGCAACCAGTTTGGAAAAAGTCAAAAAAGGACGCTATTTTACTCTCTTCGCGCCCAGACAAGCAGGAAAAACGACTTTCTTTCAATTAATGATAGAAAGGCTAAAAGAATCTTATACACCCGTTTGGATCACTTTTGAAAACCTAACCACGGTAAATAAAGAAACATTCTATCAGGATTTTGATGAACAGCTTAAAGAGGAATTACTACAATACGGTTTTCAAACGGATTATTCCATCACAGAACCACGTAGTCTGGGGAATTTTTTTAAAAAGCCTCATCAAATCAAACCCATAGTCTTGGTGATTGACGAATTTGAAGGTATCCCAGATAGTGTGTTAAGCGAAGTCATGCACAGTTTCCGGAAAATCTATCACAAAAGAGAATACCATCGCCTACATTCTCTGCTCTTGGTGGGTGTGAGTACGATTGCAGAGTTGGTGATTTCCTCAGCATCGCCCTTTAACATTACAGAGGAATTACAAATTCCTTATTTCACTCAAGAAGAAGTAAATGAACTCATAAAGCAATATGTGACTGAATCAAAACAGGTTTTTGAAGAAAATGTCATCAAAACAATCTATGACAATACTCAGGGGCAACCGGGGCTAGTCTGTGCATTATGTTCTTATCTCGTTGAAAAATTAGCAACGAATCGGCACAAACCGGTGACGATAGAACATTATTATAAAGCCCAACATCATTTCCTCACGGAACGGTTTGACAAAAACATCATCAATATCGTTCAAAAAGCCCGGGGGAAAAGAAATTTCATGCTGAAACTGCTTTTCGACGAAGAGCCATTGCCCTTTTCAATTCACGAACCCGATATCGCATGGCTATATGCGAACGGTGTGATTGATAAGGATAACGGGGAGACAAACATACTGGTTCCGCTGTACAAAAAGGTCTTGATTACCGCGTTTCGCCCGTCGATAAACGGAGAAAGCAGACATTATCTCAACTCGCCTGATGAGACGATTAACCAATATCTGACACCTGATGGGGAATTAAATGTCAATGCGTTGCTGGAAGAATACCGGGCCTACATTCGTCGGCGAGGTTTTCGGGCTTTTGATACGGAACATTTGAAAGAAGCCGCTTGGCATTACTCCCTTGACGGTTTTATCAATTTCTTTATTCAGTGTCTCGGCGGGCAGACGTTTGTCGAAGTGCCAACGGGTCGAGGAAGAACAGATATACTCATTCTCTATCAAAACCAGAAATACGTCATTGAAACCAAACGGTTTGTTAATCATTACTATTTTAAGCAGGGCAAAGGACAACTCGTCAAATATCTGAAATCAGAAGGCATTTCTGAAGGGTACTATGTGGTTTTCAGCAACAGACATACCGAAAAAGACGAACTGTTTTCAGAGGAACTGATTCAGGGGAAACGGATAACTACCCATCTCATTCCGACAAAGTTTGAACAACCAAGCCGTCTTCCCGTGCTAGACGAACTGAAGTTGACCGAATCAGAAAAGATTGCCAACAACATGCTCAAAATGGAAACGTTTTCAATCGAACAAATTCGTCAAGCAACCAATGTGAGTCTTGACAGAATTAAACAGCTATCTGTTCAGTAATACAGCTTGTCACTATAGACTTTCAGAACATTCAAAAAAACCTGACAGGTTTATCGTGTCAAATAATTTTTCTGAACATCTAGTTAAGGAAAAAGAACATGCGTGAATTTAACACAACAGGCCCTTGTGATCCGGCAAAACATTACACCGTCATGCGTGAAGCATTCATGGCAACCAGTTTGGAAAAAGTCAAAAAAGGACGCTATTTTACTCTCTTCGCGCCCAGACAAGCAGGAAAAACCACCTTTTTCAAACTGTTGTTGAATTTGATTGAGAAAGAGGGAAATTTAACAACTGTTTGGATCAGTTTTGAAAATCTGAAAACCGCCTCAAAAGAGGAATTTTATCAAGAGTTAAACCACGAACTTCACCGTGGACTTCCAAAAAAGGAAATTCCGTCTGAACTAACAATCCATAACTCAATTAGCTTGAGCCATTTTTTTGAAAACGCTCACAATCTGTCTAAACCCATAGTCTTGGTGATTGACGAATTTGAAGGCATCCCGGATAGTGTGTTAAGCGAAGTCATGCACACTTTCCGAAAAATATATCATAAAAGAGAATACCATCGCCTACATTCTCTACTCTTGGTGGGTGTGAGTACGATTGCGGAATTGGTGATTTCCTCAGCATCGCCCTTTAACATTACAGAGGAATTACAGATTCCTTATTTCACTCAAGAAGAAGTGAATGAACTCATAAAGCAATATGTGACTGAATCCAATCAGGTTTTTGAAGAAAATGTCATAAAAACAATCTATGAAAATACTCAGGGGCAACCGGGGCTAGTCTGTGCATTATGCTCACATTTGCTAACAAAAGTCGTCCCCGACAAAAGCCAGTCCGTGACGATGGCAAATTTTTACACCACACTTGGTTTTTTTCTCACCAAGAAATTTGATAAAAATATTCTGAATATTGTTCAGAAAGCCCAAGAAAAACGGGATTTTATGATAAAATTCCTTTTCAGGGATGAACCGGTGGCATTTACAATTGATGATCCAGATATTGCTTGGTTATATGCAAATGGTGTTGTTGATGAGACAGACGGTTATGTGAATATTCTGGTGCCGTTATATGCCAAACGCTTGATAAACGCATTTCGTCCGTTGATAAATGGAGAAACCCGACATTATATCAACTCGCCAGATGAGACGATTAATCAATATCTGACACCTAATGGGGAGTTAAATGTCAATGAATTGCTGAAAGAATACCGGGCATACATTCGTCGGCGAGGTTTTCGGGCTTTTGATACCGAACATCTGAAAGAAGCCGCTTGGCATTATTCCCTAGACGGTTTTATCAATTTCTTTATTCAGCGTCTTGGTGGACAAACTTATGTGGAAGTGCCGTCTGGAAGAGGGAGAACCGATATTTTGATCCGTTACAAAGGCGGCTCATATATCATCGAAACGAAGGTTTATTCCGATAACACCTATTTCAAAAGAGGCAAAGGACAACTGGTAGAATACCTGAAATCAGAAGGCATTTCTGAAGGGTACTATGTGGTTTTCAGCAACAGACATACCGAAAAAGACGAACTGTTTTCAGAGGAACTGATTCAGGGGAAACGGATAACTACCCATCTCATTCCGACAAAGTTTGAACAACCAAGCCGTCTTCCCGTGCTAGACGAACTGAAGTTGACCGAATCAGAAAAGATTGCCAACAACATGCTCAAAATGGAAACGTTTTCAATCGAACAAATCAGTCAAGCAACCAATGTGAGTCTTGACAGAATTAAAGCCTTGTCTGTTCTTCAATGAGTTTTTTGTAACTCATTGATTTAACAAGAAACCTCTTATTGAATCAAGAAAAATTAGGTCACTATGTACTGAAGCACAACGTTCCCTTTGACTCTTTTTATTCTCACGCTGCTTGACTCAATGTTTCAGTCGCCCACTGATTGAGATTCTTTCCACTTATTTTAGCGGCGTTGGCAATGGCAGCGTGAACTTTAGGTGATATTCGCAAGATTATATCGCCTGAATAAGGTTGCTGTGGTGCTTTACCCATTTTTTCACAAGTTTTGAGGTAATCATTGACCGCTTCTTCAAAACTCTGGCGCAATTGATTAACCGAATCGCCGTGAAAACCAACAATATCACGAATATCAGCAAGATGCCCAACAAAGCACTCGTCTTCAGAACTATATTCAATATGGGCGGTATAACCTTTATAATTCATTGTATTATTCATGGTGTGACTCCAGCTTGTTCCAAAAAATAACGCGCATCACGTATTTGATACGGTTTAGCTTCCTTGTGGGGATGCGGGCGATGGAAACTACCAACCACTTCATTTAATACAAAACGCACCCTAGAACCATCGCCTTCAATAATTTCAGCACCCAATGCCACAAACAACGATTCAATACGTGACCACTGCATTGATTTTGGAACAGGTTCTGAAAAATATTGCTTCTAATGTTTTGTAGTGTTTACTGTTCATAAAGATTGAAAATAACGGGTCAATTTAATTTTTTCATCACTCATTGATTTCACCTGATATTTAGAATTCCAGCTGAGAAATCGTTTCGAGCTTAGAAATCCGATTTTAGAACAAAAAAATCGGATTTCTTAAACCTCAGTTTCGAGCTTAGAAATCCGATTTTTGAAAAAAATCGCTTGAGCATACTTGGTTTATTGGAGTACAACTCCAATTTTAACTCATTGATATTAAGCGTTGAAGTCGAAATCCGATTTTTGAAAAAAATCGGATTTCTTAAACCTCAGTTTCGAGCTGAAAAATCATTTCGAGCTTATAAATCCGATTTTTTTTCAAAAATCGGATTTATTGAGCATACTTTGTTTATTGGAATACAACTCCAATTTTAACTCATTGTTCAGGCAAGCTCAATGCAACAGGAAATTCAATCTTAAAAGTCACGCCTTTGTTGGGGCGACTTTCACAAGTCATTGTACCATGTAACTGGCTAGTCACCAGATTATAACAAATATACAACCCCAATCCGGTTCCACCATGAGCGCGGTGGGTGGTAAAAAAGGGTTCAAACACTTTTTCTAAGGCATCAGGGCTAATGCCTTTACCCGTGTCGGAATAGTTTATCAGCAAACGCTCGTCTTCTAAACGAATTGCGATTATAATACGCCCATTCTTCTTACCTTCTTCAAAACCATGTATCAAACTATTCATGATTAAGTTTGTCATAATCTGTTCTAACGTGCCCGGTACACTATAAATGTTCAAGTGTTCAAGACAATCCAGTTGAATTGAAATGGCAGTCTGTTTAAACTTATTATGTAGCGTGTTAATGACATCCTCAATGATGCTTTTAACATCAAAGCGCCTGATTTCTTCAGAAGTTTGATCAACGGCAGTTCGTTTAAAACGACTGATTAAGTCTGCCGCCCGTTTTAAGTTGGAGAGTGTCAATTTAGCTGCTTCATCAATCTTTTCCAGTGCCGAAACCAATTCTTCTTCATCGACTTCTTCGTTATCAAGCAATTTATTGACAAAGTTGGATTTTCTTTGTAAGACTGAAGCACTTCCCACTGCAACACCAATCGGCGTATTCACTTCATGGGCAAAACCGGCAACTAACCGCCCAAGTGAAGCCATTTTTTCGCTTTGTACTAATTCATTGCGCGTTTGGGTTAATTCTTCGACTTTATTATTCAATTGGGCAGTGCGCTCTCGTACCTTTTGTTCCTGAGTCTGATATAATAGCGCGTTTTCAATGGAAATCGCCGCTTGAGAGGAAAGTATTTCAAGTGTCTTGAGTCGCGCTTGCGTAAACGCGCCTTGAGTCACATTATTTTCTAAGTAAAGTATGCTAACCAGTTCACCTTGATGAATAATAGGATGACATAGTACTGATTTGAGTTGATGTTGTTGAATGTAGCGATCTTCGGTATAAATGCCCTCTTGCATGGCATTGGCTAATACCACAAATTGATGGGTTCTCGCCACATAATTGACAATGGCGGTGGGCAAAGTTCCCTCGATAGAAAGTGAATGCAACAGGGTAACTTCATCAACGTTAAACGCGCCTTCAGCTTCAATGATCCATTCCCCATTCCCCTCTTCCTTTTTCAGAAGCAAACCCCGTTCTGCCCCAGCGTTTTCAATGAGGATGTGCATCATTCTTTTTAAAAGTTTGTTTAATACAATTTCACCAGACAGGGTTTGAGCGGCTTTTATCACGCTGTCTAAATCCAATAACGTGGAGGTGCTTTGACGATGTGAAGAAGTCAAAACGGTGGATTGCGCTATTGTGTGGGAAATAGGGATAAACTCTTCTGGTATGACTAGCCATTGCGGATATCTTTCCTCTAAATCCTTAACCTTAACGATTGCGCCCCATTGTTGATAGGCATAATGAGCGTCACGCATATAGGTTTGGGCAATTTTCTCCATGCCTTCTCCCAAATAAAACTCTGCCGCTAATTCATAAGCTAAAGCTTCTTCTTGAAGGTATTCTTGTTTCTTTGCACCAGCAATGGCTTTTTCGTACAATTCAGCCGCACGCCATTTTTCACCAGAAATTCGCGCCCTTTCTGCTTCGACTAAATCATACTTATGTTGATAATTGCTCGGCGCGTGAGAAGCCCAAAATTGTAGTTGTTCTTGGTTGGCAGCGACTTTTTCGAGATATTCTGCCGCCTGTTCTGCTGTTTCTGCTGTAGGATAGTTCGCCAAAAGGGCGAGAGAATAATAAAAAGATCCTTGCCCAAAGGGTAGCTCCGTGGCGATGTGTGGCTTACAATCAGCGGCTAAAGTGGCGTTAGCAAGTGCTTGTTCCTTGTCTTTCAGCAAGTAACTGAGAATCGTTTTTGCGAGATAAACCATTGCCAGCAAAAGTGTATTGTTGTCTTTTTGCAAAACAGGTAATATTTTTGTTTCATCAAAAACGTCGCCTACTAATTGCCGCTCCGTCGATTCTCCGCTTAAATTCAAAGCCAGTTGCGTCCATATACTGGCGTAGATGAGCTGAAACTCTTGTTTGAGATTCCGAATGAAACCAATATAAGGCATTTGTACCTTTATCACGTCTTCTAAAGGTTGTCCAATCAGGAAATAATTGGCGCAATAGTGCATTGCATTATAGCAAGCAAACTCGATATCCCCAATTTCCAAGGCGAATTGGATATTTTCGTGTAGTGGCGCGATAATTTCTTTGGCATGTTCTTTCCAATGTCTGATATGTACATTAAACATTGTGACAACGCGCACTTTGATTTTGGCATCAGGATAGCGTTCCAACAGTTGTAAAGCCAGTAAACCAAATTGATTACCCTTTTCTATATTCTTTTGAATTCCACATAAAATAGTACCATAAAAGGCATATCCGAAAGCAGACAGGTATGAGTTACCATAGTTGATAGAAAGTTCCATCATCGTAAAAACGACTTGCGGTAACCGTTTAGGGTTAACGATGAAAGTTGGTGCAAATAGATGCATTAATATCCGTTGCGCTGCCAATTTATCGGTAGCCGTCATGGCGGGTAAATGAATGAAGGCTGAAAGTTCACGGTTTTCAGGGGGCATTTTTAATAGAGAAATATCAAGCATTTCAATAACTTGCAATCCTATATCCAGGGCAGCTTGTTGTTGGTTTTGAGCAGAATGAAACTGGATTCTGAACTCATAAACCTTGATTTTGTCTCGCACCGTTTTGGCTTGTTGCAACACAATATCAGAAAACGTCTCAGCTTCCTCGTAATTAATGTTTAAATAAAAGCTTTCAACGGATTCTACATAGAGATTAAGTGTCAAATCATATTCCGTTTCCCAACTGTCTTCCGACAAGAGTTTGCGCCCAACATTCAAATAGTTCACCGCAGCCTGATATGCTGTTGTCGCTTTCGCTTTTTTAGCCGCTTGTAAATTCAATTGGGCGATTTCGTTTTTCTCCTCTTGGCGACTCACCAATTCAATACTGAGGTTGAAATGATCAACTATCTCGAAAAGGCTTTCTTCCCCGTCTTTTGAATTTGATAACAAATAACGCGCAATTTGCTGATGAATGGCAGGTTTCTCAGTCTCAGCCATCAAAGAATAAGCCGCTTGTTGGATGCGATCATGTTGGAATTTAAAACGAGCTGTTGCCTCCTTTAACTTATAGTTCTCATCCAATGGTAATAATAAGCCTTCTTCCACCGCATTCAAAAGGGGTGTCAAAATTTCAACAGGATGTTGATAGATTGTGGATAATAAAGCTAAATCAAATTCGTTGCCGATACAAGCGGCGAGCTTTAAAACAGTTTGCGTGTCGGCGGGAAACTGCTTTATTTTGTTTGCCATCAATTCAATCACATTGTCTGTCAAGTCAAGGGCGGCGATTTTTTTAATATCCCATTGCCATTTTTGTTCTTTGAACTCAAAAACCAATAATTCCTTTTTATACAAGGACTTCAAAAACTCGTGAGTAAAAAAGGCATTGCCCTGTGTCTTTTCATAGACTAAATTTGTCAAAGGAAGAGCCTGATCTGAATGACAAATTAACGCTTCTGCAATTAATGTATTCACATCAGCAAGCGACAAGTTTTGTAATTGAACAGTATTGACGATGGCTTTTTTTTGCAATTTTTCCAGCAGCATCATCAAAGGGTGAGTGGCATCAACTTCATTATCTCGATAAGCGCCGATGATGAAAAAATAGTGATGATTTGATTCAGCCATTAAGGTGAAAAGCAAATTTAAAGACGCTAAATCTGCCCATTGTAAATCATCTATAAACAGTATCAACGGATAATCTTTTTGGCATAACACACGAAAAAAGTTTTGAAAAACCAGATTAAAACGGTTTTGCGCTTCTGAGGGCGCAATTTGTGCAACTGGCTGTTGTTTGCCAATAATCAATTCTAATTGAGGAATCACATCAATTAAGACTTGCCCATTATTTCCCACCGCATTTAGGATTTTTTCCTGCCATTGGTTTAATTGGCTAACTGATTCCGTTAATAAATAATTGCAAAATGCGTTAAAGGCTTGAGTTATGGCGAAATAGGGCAGATTGCGTTGATATTGATCAAATTTACCTGCTGCAAAATAGCCTCGTTTTTCAGTCATGGGTTTATGAACTTCATGCACCAAAGCCGTTTTGCCCACGCCAGAATAGCCAGCGATGAGCATCATTTCAGCCGCGCCCTGGCTGACGCGCTCAAAGGATTGCAATAAGATATTCACCTCATTTTCACGCCCATAAAGTTTTTGAGGGATTTTAAATTGATCTGAAAAATCGTTTTGGGCAAGTTGAAAGGAAAAATCAACGCTGTTTTCAAAATGTTGTTGGTTTTCTAAGCATTTCTCCAAATCTGCCTTAACACCAAAAGCCGATTGATAACGATCCTCCGCATTTTTCGCCATTAATTTCATCACGAGTTCAGAGATAATCTGTGGCACTTGAGTATTGACTTTATTAACAGGAACAGGTGTTTTGGCAATATGAGCATGTACCAACTCTATTGCGTCTGTGGATTTAAAGGGCAATTCCCCTGTCAACATTTCATAGAAAGTGACTCCTAATGAATACAAATCTGTGCGATAATCTATACAACGATTAATACGCCCAGTTTGTTCAGGGGATAAATAAGCTAATGTGCCTTCTAACTGTTCTGGATTTTTGAGGATGGGATTTTCACGCGATAGACGGCTTGCAATTCCAAAATCAATGATTTTTAATTGCTGGGTTGTTGAATTAGCCACAATATTGCTAGGGTTAATATCTTTGTGAATGATATTCGCCGCGTGAATATTGCCCAAACTGTCAGCAATTTTGATGGCAAAGGGCAAAAATTCTTTGACTAAGGGGCGTTGTTCCATTAATTGTTTTAAGGAGTCGCCACCAAAATCTTCTAAAACAATGAAGAGCGTATTTTGATATTTTTCAATATCATACGCCTTGATTACCCCAGCCAAATCAAAATTGCGAATGATTTCATACTCTTGCCGATAACGGGTTAATTCTGCTGGCGTGGGATAGTCTTCTTTGAGCATTTTAAGGATAATGGGTTGATTATCCTCATTTCTGCGCCCACGATAGACGACAGAGTTGGCACTTTCATAAATGGGTTTTATAATATTGTAGTTAGAAATATTCATTGATTTTTATTTTAGTACAACGGGTATGAGTACAGCGGATATATGAGTACAGCGGATTTTAGAAAAAAACGGATTAAATATAATAAATTCATAGCATTAAGCGTTTTTTAAATTCGTTTATTTCGTAAATTCGTTGTACTCCGATCCGTTGTACTCTAGTTGTACTCTTTATACTTGATCATCAAGTTATAAGAAGTTAAAAAAATCCGTTTATTTCATAAATCCGTTGTACTATCATTATATTATAAGGAGATAAAAAATGGAAGACACCCTAAAGCGTTTGCTTAGAGCAGAAACTGATGCAGAGCAATTAGTGACTAAAGCGCAGACGGAACGTGAAGACATTATTCAACAAGCCTTACAAGAGGTGCGTCAAGCGGAGGAGCAATTTAAAGCGAAAATCCCTGAATTACATGCCCGCTTTTTAGAAAAGGCTAAAGTACGTGCTACCCAAACAATCGCCGAATTAAATAAGCGTTACGATGAGCGAAAAGAGCGTTTACATCATCTCGCTGAGGAAAATCACCAAAGGGCGTTAGAGGCCGCTGTCCATTTACTCATGTCTTCAGGTAAACCATGATGATGAATTATGCTTATCTTAATGCCCGTGTATCAATACTCGCAGGGCGTTTGCTTTCAGAAAAACGCTTCACTGAATTATCAAATCAACCGCTGGATGCTTTAGCAGCAAAGGGCGGTAGTGAATGGGAAGATTTAGGGCTTGGTGATAGTAGCGTTGATCAGACTTTAATAGAACAAGCCTGGTTAATCCGACTATTAACAGATTTTAAAACGTTAGTACGCCCATTATCGGGGGCAGAACGAGAATTGCTCATGTATTGGTTTCATAAACACGATATTGCCAATCTCAAAACCATTGTGCGCGGCAAAATTGCAGGGCTAGATGCAGAGGCGATTTCTACCCAATTATTAGAATTAGGAACACTGACTGCTTTGCCAATTAAACAATTACTACGCACAGAAGAAGTCGGTGAACTACTACGACATTTGGAAAACAGCCCTTATGGTAATATTGCACATCAAGCGCGGCGCGTATTTGAAAAGGAACATCAACTTTATTCATTAGACGCTGCAATTGATCGGCATTACCTATTAGGATTTGTACAAAGAGTTCGCGTCCTTGACAATAAGCAACGCCAAAGTTTATCGCCGCTTATTAGTATTTTCATGGATCGCTTTAATTTATTATGGTTACTACGCTATCGGTTTGCCTATCACTTATCGGCAGCAGAAACCTATTACTTATTAGTTCCCGCAACTTACAGGCTTAATCGCAGTCGTTTGCAGAGCTTGGTGGAATTAAATTCTTTAGAAGAAGTGCTTGACAACTTGCAGGAACCCTTCTATAGTTTATTATCAGAAGCAGAAAATACTTTTATCGTTGATCAGCGGCTTATAAAAGAAATGCGACGAATTGCTGAACTGACTTTGAAATTGCGAAGTTTTACTTTAGCAAAAGTGTTTGCTTATGTCTTATTGCGGGAAATGGAAATGCAGCGAGTGATGGCGATTATTAAAGGCAAACGGTTAAATTTAATGTAACTTGATGATCACGTTTTTTCTAAAGCCAAAACCTAACGACAAGGATTGTATCAGCGAAAGGATTTCAAGCAAGTACAACCACGATCTAACCCCTTATTACATACAATCCTTGTAGTTATTGTCTTTGGTAAAAAACTTGAACATCAAGTAAATTGAAGATGATTTGTAACTACTCCGCCTTGAAATCAATTTCAAGGCTAATAGCTCAAGCAGGCTCAGCTAAACTACTCAGTCTTCTTTTAGTCTGCTTTAGCAGACTTTAGCTTTCAGCCTTGCAATTTCAAGGCGGAGTAGTTACACCCGTCCAGCAAAGGAAACATTTTGGACAGGGTTGCAAAACCCCATCCAGCACAACGAATTATTCTAATAAACATTAAAGAATATAAAAATGACCGTGATGAGGACTATAGCCGGATAGCTAATCCTGCCAATGCGATTAATCAGTTTCATGCGTTTATCGTCCTTTTCATGAATGTGCATGATAACCACTAATGCCAGCGAATACACGGCTAAGAAATAAATTAAGTAAAACACATATTCCAGCATGGTAAAATAGGGCAATGTAGGCAATTCTGAAGATAATCGGATATGCAAGATAGAAGTGGGTAAGATTAGATTAGCCCCCAACGCAACTTTAGTGTTAAAGGTATTAATATAAAATATGCCATATCCCATTAGAATTAACAAAATGGTGGGAAAGAGATTTTTCCAAAAAAAACTCACAACATACCGTTTAATTTCAATCACCACATTTAAGCGCGAATATTTTAGCTTATGTTGTGAATGAAAAAATTTGGTCATACCAAACGTAGAATCCGTTTCTTTAATATTTTCAAAAAACGAAAGGTTATTAATCTGCCAGCCATGAATATAAAAGACATTGTTTCTTTTGAGTTTTTCTATGTGGGTACCGATTCGCATTCCTTGACTATCTACGGCAAAAATCAAGCTATCGCGGGTTTTGTTTTTGTGCCGCAATTGGAGAGGTAACACTTGATTATCCAACGGATAATGATGAAAATCAAAGTTACCTTTGAAAAGTGCTTTGACGCGATAAATTTCGGTGATGGTGCGTTCGTCAAACTTGACCGAAAAATTTTCCTCAATATCCGGTTTTTCCAGTGTGCCATCCGTCGGATTCACTATATTGACAAACTCAATGAGTTGCCCCCCAAAACGACCTGAAGGATTATCTACCTTATCGTTATCGGGTTTGAAACGAAACCAAATATAAAAATCAAGCATATAAATGGCTTCCTTGGTATCAAGTTGACTGATATCATTGAATTCAAAACCGACATAAACAACCTCGGCTTTCCGCCGGAATTGACCATTGATTTTGAGCAAACGTTCCTCAAAAACGTCAGCTAGCGTTTCTTTTAGTATCTTTGGGGTCATTTTGGGCACGGTCCAAGTTCGGGGCCAGTATTGATACCAAGCTACTGTTGGTTTGCCGTTTTCAAAAACGCCTATGGGTATTTGTTTATCAGTATCTCCATTTTTATCAAAAAATATTGGGCCAGTTACACCATCCACGGCGTAATTGTGGTCGGAAAAACGCCATAAATTTTCTTTTAGCCGTTCTCGTTTTTCGCTTAAATTCCCCTTTGGCGTTTGTGCTAATAGTGCCTGAAGAACAACTCGCGCGGCATCATAATAAATAACAGCGGTTGTTGAAGGATCATTATTATAGGTTTTAATGAATGCCCGTTTGAAATGGCTAGCCGTTGTCGAAGGCGTATTCTCATTACCGTATTGTTCAATAAAAGCTTGTTTGAAATCAACGGCACGTTTACCGGCTAAATCAGAGAGAAATGGTGTTGTCAGATAAACACCATCCGTATAATAGCCCGGTTGATATGTTTCTTTTATTTCTCCTTTTATTTTGTCGGCAAATGTTTTGCTGGAAAGCGCATCTGCGCCAATGATTGGAATATCAACAACCCGCTTGTGTTTCAGATGGATGAGCGTTTGTGCCGCTTCGTTTGAATGGGTCGCCAAAAATAGAATAGAATTTTCCGCTTTGTCTTTCAAAACTTGAGTCATTTTTGCGCGGCTTTGGTTGAAACTGTTTGGATTGTTTGAGGTAAAACCCCATTGTTCTTGAATCTTTAAACCAATCGTTCTGGCACTAAAAACAAAAGCGTCTTTGAGGCTTGAACCGTAAGCATCCTCGTCAAATAAAATATAGGCTTTGTCATAACCAAGAACGTTATGTACATAATTAGCCACCAACGCTCCTTGGCTAGTGTTATTGAAAATAACGCGGAAATACCAGTCGTTTCCCACGGTCAATTTATCAGCAGTAGCTGAACCGGTCACTGCCGGTATGCCATGTTGTTTGTAAACGTCAGCCGCTGCTAAAGAAGCATCGCTGGCATAATGGCCAATCACCGCAACGGCTTTCCCGTTGACAATTTCCGCCGCTTTTTCTTTTGCCAGATTTGGATCGTTGTTATCATCAAATTTGAGCAATTCTATCCGCTGGCCATGAATGTGACTCTCACGGTTGATTTTTTTTAGTGCCAATTGAACCCCTTGGACCATCGCTTCACCATTAGGAGTACTCATTGGTCCTACCACAGCAACATAAAGCGTTTCTTTGGGAAATAAATAGGTTTTCCACAGAAAAATACCTGATGAACTGACTAATAAAATAATTGCAGCAAGTATCAGGTAAAACTGTTTTTTACCCCGTTTTTGAGGCGATGAAATAGCTGTTTTTTCAGGTTGTTCAGACATGATAGTTTTTTTCCTTTAGTTTATCCAGAAAAATCCCAAAGCTTCAGCTTTGGACTCCCAAAAAAAACGGTTTTATTGGAGTCCACGGTTTTATTGGAGTCCAAAACTTTAGCTTTGGGTTTAATTTTCTAGGTACCAATGACGAATATGTTGTCCACCAAAGGCCATGCTATACCAGCCTTTGACCCAAGGTTTGACTAAAAGGCGCGTTGTCGCAAAATAAACTGGGACAATTGCCGTTTCTTCTTCAGTAAGAATTTGTTCCGCTCGGTGGTAAAATTGTTTGCGTTCTTCGGGATTAGCACCTTGTTGGGCTTTTTCTACCGCTTCAGCAAATTCAGGATTATCCCAAATCCAGTGAAAGAAACCTTTATTGGGATGGAATACGTCGTAGAGCCAGTTATTGGCATCGGGATAGTCTGCCGTCCAAGCCATCCTGAAAATATGGGTGGTATCTTGTTCAATCGCTTTTAGGTAGTCACCTGGCCAATCTTGATTCACGATTTCTATCTCAATTCCCAAATGATGTTTCAGCATTTCTTGGGTGGCTAGGGCAATATTCTGAAAATCTTCCGAAGTACTATATAGGAGACGCACTTTAGGAAAATTTTTACCTTCTGGATAACCCGCTTCTGCTAACCAAGCCCGCGCTTGTTTAGGATTAAATGGAATTCCCATGAATTCCTCTTTTGGATCAATGGCACCAAAAATCGGGGGACGAGTAAAAGTAGTCGCAGGTGAATTAACCCCCCAAATAATAAAATCATTCAAGGCTTGTTTATCAATAGCCGCTGCAATAGCTTTGCGAACGAATGGATTATCCATCGGGGGATTTTTAGTGTTAAAGCTGAAAAACTCAGTCATAAAATTTGCACTCGTCTGGACTTCCTTACGCAAAATGATGTCAGAAAGAATGCGGGGAATTTCCATCTGGGGCAAAGGCAGATATTGTCCGCCTAACATATCAAGGTCACCTTTTTCATACATAGCAAGGGCCAATACGCTGTCAGGAATTATCTGATATTCCACTTTTGGAAGTTTGACTTTATCCGCATCATAGTAATACGGATTTTTGGTCAATATGAGTTTATCACCTTTGTTCCATTCGGTTAATTGATAAGAACCGCTAGTTTGAATATGTTCAGGTTCGGTCCACTTGTCACCATATTGTTCAATCACCTTACGCGGCAAAGGGCGATAAGTCCACAGACTGGCTAAAGCCGGAAAATAACCAATTGGATATTCAAGCGTAAATTCTACTCTATAGTCATCTAGCGCACGAACCCCAAGGGGAGGTAAGGTTTCAGGTTGTTTCTCTTTCTTTTTACTATGAGGTTCGGCATTTTTAAGAGCCAGAAGCGTAGCGAATGAAGGTGCGCCAGTCTCATATTTCAGATTACGTTGAATGGCCCATACCACATCATGAGCGGTAACCGGTTCTCCATGAGACCATTTCGCATCCTGCCTGAGATGGAAAGTATAAATAGTGCCTTCTTGGTTCACTTCCCAATGGGTTGCCAATTCTGGGACAACTTCATAAGTTTTGGGATCAAAATCGGTTAAGCCTAAAAACAACTGCTCAACAATTTCAATACTATGATTTTCAATAGTTAACCCCGGATCAATCGTTGCAACCGGGTCTTGAAATGGTATCCGTAAATAGCCGGCGTGTGATTTCTGCGCCACTGGCGAATCAGTGTCAGCCTCTTGTAATTCACAACCGCTTAGTAGCAAAAATATCCAAACCAAACTGATGAAAATAAGAGAGTTGAATCGTAGCATGTTTTTATTCATATAAATTTCTCTGAAGTTCCAACAAAGATTATAGACGTTCAGATAATTCACAGGGCGAACAGTTCGCCCCTATATGACAATCGTATATGTCATAAATTGTATGGGCATATATAAGTGTCTGCCCTTGTGTTCGAGGCTTACAGTTTGTTGAAGAAAACTGTAAGCCTCGATCATTATTGACCTGAAAATCTATAACTGACTATTTCTTGAAGAAATAGTATTTGTTGATCAAATGTCAGCAATTAAGGTATTGAAATAAGCGGAAAATTTCTAACCGCCCGTGGAATAGCCACCGTTGGCGTTTGTTGGCCTTCTGTCAGTTCTTCTACGCCATCCGACAAATACAAATCGATTTCCTTAAAAGAAATCTCCTTATCACCTTTATAGTCCGCTTCCCCTCTGAAGCCTTCCAATAATATTTTGGTAAATGCACCATTGCCCCAATCAGGACTCTCAAGGGCCAATTGTTCACCCGTTGTGGCCGTTAAAACGACAATGGCCTCTCTTTCTGCACTCCCTAAATCATTAGTGACCTCATCTACGTCAATGAGTCCATCGCCCATGACATTACCTGAATGACAAGTATCCAGAAAGAATAAAACTTTACCTGGTAAATTCATCACCGTCTTTTTAATATCGCGGAAAAAAACACTTGAACCCTTAATTTCGGTTTCCGTTTTCACTTTAGCATCACGCGGCAAGAAAAAATATTGCTGTTTACTATCGCTTCCATGTCCACCTATATTAACGCCGTGCCCTGCTATAAATAACATAGCCACATCGCCTAATTGGACTTGACTTTGTAACCAAGCAAGGCCATCAAGTACTTCTTTTTTGCTGGCATCTAGCAACTTTTTGATGGTCACCTCCTTATATAACTTGCCTTTTTGATTTTGGAGGGCGTTAGCAAAATCATTGGCATCTTTGGCCGCAAAATTTAGGGTGAGTTCTTTGTTATCATATTTACTCACACCAACTGCCAGCACATAAAGATTTGGTTGCGGTTTTTCGGTCACTTTCCCCGTCCACTGTAACTCAATCGCAAGGGGTTGAGAAGTGACAAAACTATTTTCAACCACCAAACCAAATTTTACATCTCGCGGCGGTAACGATACTCGCAGATGATATTCCTTTTCATCTTTAGGCAATTGACAAAAAGAGGTACTTACATCACGACTAGCAACGTTACTAATGCCACGACTGGCAACATTACTAATTCCGCGACTGGCGACGTTACTAATTCCGCGTGTTTGTTGCGATAAATCACAAATTTCAATTGGTTTACTCGCATCGTCAGAATTCTTATTTTTGATACTTCCTATTTTCTGCCCATCAACCAGTACTTGGAGGCCTGTGATAGGTTCCCCGGAAGGTAAACGGAGACTATAACGTAATTCTACCACTGACGTAGCGAAAGAGGCCTTTTTGCTACCGCTACTAACTACCCCACTGACACCACGACTAACCACCCCACTGATGCCACGGCTGGCTACATTACTAATCCCACGAGTTTCAGTTTTGGCATGTGGATCTGGTTCGACTAATGCTAACATCTCAATTTCTGGCGGTAATGATTCTTGCAGCGTTGGTTTAGGAGATTGGGCTGAAGATTTTTCCCTAGGAGACGGTGATGAAGATTTTTTGTTCAGCAGTCGCCTAGAAGATTGGGATGATGTTTTTTGAGATTGTCCTTTTTTAACCGGTTGTTTGGCCTGCAATTTTTTAATTTTCGGCAGAATTGAAGAGCGCGTGGCTTCCGCTAATTTTAAATTGTCCACTAATTTATCCACCACTTCAGGTGAATAATGGCGCTTCAGGGATTGTTTAAAAGTTTGCTTCAGGCGATTTATTTCATCTGCCAATAAGATCGCTTCATCAATATCATAGAGCATTAATGTGTTTTTTACTATCTGCGGACTATAAAGGTTTCTAAATTTACTGAGGGGAAAAAATTGTGCCGCTTCAGTCTGCCCACGATTGACATACCAACCCATTATGTTTTCACCACCTGCCGAGGCCATATAATGGGATCGCGGTGTCCATATAATCCAGCGTTCGTCATAAGGAAAATAGGCTAATAATTCGGCACCATCAGAGATTCGGTACCAACGTAAAATTCCATCGCTAAATGCAGCGACGGCAACTTTCCCATTCCCCGCAATCTTGACATCCCAAGGAATAGCGGGTGCGGTTTGTTGCCATTTGAGTTGGCCTTTTCTATCTAATAATCGTAACGACCAATCGGTTCCCACCAAAATATGTTGTTCATTTTTGGTAATGGCAAAGCTGCGAACCATTTCGTCTGGCTGAAGCTGTAACAGTTTACCATTGATTTTAAAATCGGTGGTGTTTATCTCACCAGTAATATCGAAATAGGACGAATTAATAATTGGGATCGTCATAGATGGCTGTCGTTTGTCCAGAGGTTTAACAGCAACAAGGCTCCGATCACGCACGGAAAAACGTCTGGGGCGTTTTTGGTCCCCTTGGTTATAATTAAATTCAATCTGACTTCCATCCATAGAAATTTGTAAACCTTTATCATAACGGAAATCAGCAATACGGAAATCAGCAGTTCCGGCATCACGTTCTAATATTTTGTCCCCATTAGCATTAAAACGTCCAAAAGTCGGTTCAAAGGTACCAAACACAAGTCCCCCATCTCGCAAAGCCCGAATATCCATGATCGTATTTGAGGCCGCGGGCCATTTGTCGTAGCGACTTTGGTCTGCTTGATTCCAACGTAAAATAAACGTTTGATTGTTTTCCAAATGTGTGCCACCTGCATAGAGCCACTGTCCATCTTTAGACCACGCAACCGTGTTCAAATTACCATTCACACCCAATGTCTGTGGTTCAGATAAAAGAGTCAAGTCCATACCGAACAAAACATTGATGGTATTAGAATCCGCAAACCCCACCACAATTTTATTACCTGTGGGGGAAAAATCGACAGAAAATGGTTTATTGCCACCGGGTGCTTTGCGTTTCGCCAATAATTTGAAATTTTGATCATAGAGACGCAGATAACCATCCCAACAACTTGTCACTAAACGTCCTTGCTGATCAAAATTGGCCCAATAAGTCGCATCACCATAGTCAGTATCCAGCGCATGCAAATGATAATCAGAAGTGCGATAGACTCGGATGCCTTGTTGGCCTAAATTAGCCACCAAATAATGCCCATCCGGAGAATAAGCCAAATGAAAAATCAAATTGGGATGTCCAGGAAGACGTTGATTCATTTCACCCGTTTTGCGATTAAACAAGTAAATTGAATAGGTGCCTTCCAAAGTTTGTCCCGTCCATCCACCGGCAGCCACCGTTTCACCATCTGGTGAAATAGCCACCGCGTGAATTTTACCTTCATTACCTTTATCAATGGGTGGACGTAAAATTTGGATGAGTTTACCATTATCTAAAGACCAAACCCGCACCGTCTTATCCAACGAACCCGTGACTAAATAACGTTCATTGGAATCTACATCAATGCGTTTGATCACTTCAGTATGCATTCCCGTTTCTGGACGAAAAAAAGCCTTATTTAGGTTGTTAACCTCCGCAAAAGCGGATAAGGCAGGAAAGCCAAATAAGCACAAACTTATAAACACTTGGCCAAATCTTAATATGGCAATTTGGCGTTTAAAATGGCGCATTAGAAATAACATAAATTCATTTTCTCCTGTTAGTAGATTAGATAGATAATGGTGGGTGGAGCGTTCGCTCTACCCCAGCCTATTTTAATTTAAATTTAGAATGTTGAGTTAATGTTGCTAATAATTTAATTGACAATAATTATATCGCCATTTTCGTTAGAGTGTTAGGCTTTTAGTGTCATTTTACCATAAAATGGACATTTAAAGGACAAATAACAATGATCGAGGCTAAAGTTTTTTGAAGAAAAACCTTTGTACAGGACATTTTTTATTGTTTTCGAGGCTAACGTTTTTTTAACGAAAAAACGTTAGCCTCGAAATCAGAATGATCAGAATTTTCAAATTTTCAGAATTAAAAATCAAGTGAGTTTTCATTAACTTATCAGGTTTTAAATTTTGTAAATTCTTAAATTCTTAAATTCTGATTCTAACAATGGAAAGTGATTTAAATCAATGAATTATAAAAAAATGTCCTGTACAAAGAAGAAAAACTTTAGCCTCGATCACATACATTGCTCACCATTTCAGCCTTCATATTATCATAAAAAGTTCTTAAAAAAACTTGTTCTCCAATTAAAAGTCAGTTAAGTCTTTATATATAGTTGGGTCGTCTGACAGCGTCAACGACCTAAACTATACGCCTCAATGCCATTAAGTTAAGCCAGGGCGAACACGCAGGATTCGAGGCTACAGCCCCTGAATATGTGGAGATTGGTAGGGGCAGAACTGTGTGTCTGCCCTTAACTTAATGGCAGTGAAACTATACGCCTAGCCCTCATAACGATGAAAAATAGAGAGTATAGTGTATATTACACTTGGGGACCAATTATTTTATTTCAAGTTTGAAAAAAAAATCAATCAGGTAGATAATGTGACTTGAGCAATGATGATTGACGTGACCGATTTTTTATCTCTGCCCTAATATTATCAATTCGAGGCTAAGAGTTTTTATCATCAGTAAAAACTAAAACTCGCATGAATAGTGGATGTCTTAATAGACCGTTTTTTAGTGTGGCTATTATGTTGATATTGTCGGTGATGAATAAAAAATATCAGTTTAAACAATCACTTGAAAATTATTTTCGGTGATTTAAAAGAGAATTTCATGAACTTCAAGAACGGATTGATGTAAAGTGTCTTTTGGAGGTGGTGGAAAAACGTCATGAGCGGGGCAACTTGGGCAACTTAAACTGGTTGATTCCATGCAACGGGTACTCGCCGCGTTTTTCTTCAAAAAACTCTTAGCCTCGAATGTTAAATCATAATTCGATTTAGTTTGTTAACATATCGGAATTACTGATGGGCAGATATTAAGCAACAGTCACAAATTGCGATGCTCGCATTTAGAAAACCCGTTTTTTGAAGAAACTGGATTTATCACCTCGAAAAATTTTCTTAAGCATAGCGAAAATACTCACCCAGGATTTTCCAGAATTGCTTCAATTTATTTTGACAAAATATCAAGTTGAGGCTGAAAAAACCTGGGCATTAGTTGGTTTCGAGGTTTCAAAAAACTGAAACCTCGAAAAGAATTTGTTTTCATCAAACGCATTGCGGATGTGATTTTTGAAGCGAAAGATAAGCAAGGCAATGAAGTGATTATTCATTTGGAATTTGAGCGCGAATATCAATCAGTCTTTGGTAAAAAAAACTTGAATCTCAAGTGAATTGAGGATGATTTTATGATATAATATCAATTTTCAAATTGGCTTTCTGAAATCAGAAATGTTCAAAATTTCTGAAATCTGATCGCTTGAATTTTTCACATTGGAAGTTAAAATTATGCCAACTATCAAAAAAATTGAAGTCAGCGCTGCGCTGGTTGACAATTTTAAATTTGAAAGCAAAATCCGCGGTCATCGCGTTATCATTGATCAACCCCCTCAAGGAGGTGGTAAAGATGAAGGGCCTAGCCCTCTTGAATTTGCTTGTCTTTCACTCTCAGCCTGTGTGCTTACTGTTGGGCAAATTGTCGCCAAACAAAAAAGAATCCGGTTGAAAAATTTTGAAGTTCGGGTTGAAAGCGAGATAGACAGCGATGGCTTTATGGGAAAAAGCAAGGAAAACCGGGTTGGTTTTTTTGGTTACAAAGTCATCGCCAAAATTGATGCGGACATCTCTTTAGAAGAGAAAAAAGCATTTTTGGAAGAAGTTGATCATCGTTGCCCGATATCAGAAAACCTTCAGAACAATACGCCAGTTACTGTTGAGTTAGAAGAATAGTTCAGTGCTGAAGCATAAGTTTTAATATTGGAGTCCAACGCTTTAGCTTTGGCGGTGCCAAAATGACTAGCGATCAAAGCTAAAGCGTTGAACTCCATTATATTCAAACATTTATGCTTCAGTACTTAATAAAATCGACCACATTCGAGGCTTCAGCTTTGGACGTATTTTGGAGTCCAAACCTTTAGATTTGGACGTATTTTGGAGTCCAAACCTTTAGATTTGGACGTATTTTGGAGTACAACGCTTCAGCTTTGGACACCCTTTTTCGCCATCATGTCTTCATAAATAGATAACAATGCCGGTACCGCCAGTAACACCAAAATGGTAGAAAACATTAAACCAAAAGCAATAGAAGTCGCCATCGGAATTAAAAATTGTGCCTGTAACGAAGTTTCAAAAAGGAGCGGAGTCAAACCAAAAATGGTTGTCAATGAGGTGAGCAAAACTGCCCGTAATCGTTGACAAGCCGCCTCAATCAACGCTTCTTTGACTAGCATTCCTTCTTCGCGGAGTTGTTTATAAAAAGTGATCAAGACAATGGAATCATTTATCACGATGCCCGATAATCCAAAGAAACCAAATAGCGATAAAATGGTCAAATCAATCTCCATCATCCAATGTCCGAAAATGGCACCGACTAAACCAAATGGAATTATACTCATCACAACGAAAGGCCAACCATAAGAAGCAAATTGCCAAGCGAGTATAATATAAATCATGGCAATCGCAAATATCAGTCCTCGTTTCATATCGCCCAACGTTTGAGCTTGATCAGCCATACGTCCTTCAAAAGAATATTCCACCCCATAACGGACACTCAAGTCTGGTAGAACGTTTTCAACCAGGTTCGCTACAATTTTATTCGCATTATTAACCGCTTTATCCACATCGGCTGACAGTTGGGCAGCCAAACGTCCTTGAGCATGGCGTATCGTTTCAAAGCCGCGCCGTGTTGTCACATTCACAGCCGTAGAAAATGGAATACGCGCACCATTGGGTAATTGCAACATGAAATTTTCTAAACTGGCTAAACTGTAACGTTCCTGATCGGGCAATACCACCCGCACTTCCACTTCATCTTCATTATCTTGAAAAATCTGCACTAAATGTCCATCAAAAGCCGCGCGTAATTGTTTTCCAACCGATTCTATCGTTAAACCCAAAGCATTCCCATAATGGCTCAACGAATAAATCCATTGTTCCCTTCCATAAGGCATATCATCTTCAATCCCATTCACTCCTGGAAATGTTTTTAACACGTCTGCCAATTCCAATACAGCCGCTTTCACCTTATCCGCATCCGTGCCGTTGAGACGAATTTCAATATCTCTACCCGGAGGTCCACCGCGACTTTCCATGATAGTAAGACTTTCTAAACCGGGCGGGTTAATAATTTTCGCTTCCCAAGCCTGAATAAATTGTTTATTACGCACAGTACGACTATCTGGCGAACTCAGTTCAATCATAAAAGAGCCAAATTGATCACCCTTTCTACCGGCACCACGCGCTGATGTTCCACTACCATGCCGAACAACCATCACTTTAACAATATTCCCACCCAATTCCTTATCAGTGGCATATAAAGTCTTTTCTAAATGTGCTAAAAAAGTATCAACCCGCGTTGATGAACTCCCTGCGACAAAATTGGCATTTGCGAGGAGAATGGTATTATCAGGTGAGGGAAAAAAGGTAAAGTTCAAACGCCCACCGGCTAATAAACCAACCGCAAACATCATGGCAGCCAGCATCAATGCCAATACGCTCCAACGAAAAGCAATCGTCACCGTGACAAGGGCGCGAAAGTACTTATCACGCATGGCATCAAAAGCCCTTTCCAATTTCTGTCGTACTTTGCTGGTTTTTTGACGATGAAGTTTATGGAAAGTATGCCGTAAATGACCGGGTAAAACGAAAAAGCATTCGATCAATGAAGCAATTAACACGCAAATCATCACGGTTGGAATGTCAAAAAGGATATTGCCCATAATCCCCCCAATCAGCATGAGCGGTAAAAAAGCCGCAATCGTTGTTAATGAGGCGGCAGTGACGGGGGCTAACATGCGTTGTGCGCCCCCCTCAGCAGCCAACAAAGATTGTTCACCCGTTTGAAAATGGGTAAAAGCGTCTTCACCAACAACAATCGCATCATCAACAATAACGCCTAATGCCATAATCATAGCAAATAAACTCACCATATTGATGCTGCCCCCTATCATATAGAGTACCGCGAGCATACCCATCAATGAAATAGGAATACCCGCTGCAACCCAAAAAGCCACCCGCCCATTGAGAAAGATAAATAAAGTCGCCACCACCAATATTAAGCCACTCAAGCCATTTCTGAGTAGCAAAGAAATACGTTCATCAATCAATTCCCAAGATTGGGCATAAACATGCAATTCAATTCCCGGCGGAAGTAAAGGGCGTGCTTCCTCTAACCAAACTTGTAATATTTTTGCCGATTTTAACGCATCATTTTCTTCAGTACGTAATAATCGCAATTCAATGACGGGTTTATCTTGATAAGTTATACGCACTTCGCCATCTCGCGGGCGGCGTTCAATCGTCGCAATATCTCCAAGTTTAACATAACGTCCTGATTTTTCAGTAATTATTGGCAAATCGGCAAAAGCGAATTCATCACGGCGTTGTTCCAAACTACGCAATTGTCGTGCAACTTCACCGCGCCCGATAGCACCCGCCGGTATATCTTGACTAAAACGTGTAATTTGCTCACCCACTTGGGGCAATGTCAGCCCTAACTCTTCCAATTGAACAGTGGAAACTTGTATCGCGATTTCTTCTTTAGGTAAACCCTCAATCTCAATTTTGCTAATGCCACGCTCAAGTAATTCACGTTCTATGCGCCTTGTTAAATGGCGTAATTCATTCGTATCATCGACTCCCATTAAGAGCAAACGGGCAATGCCATCATAATGAGCCGCGCGACTGATTTCTGGCTTTTCTGAGGTGCTGGGTAGATTACGCAATAATGCGACTTTTTCCTTAACCTGATCAAGTGCCCAGCCCATGTCAGTTCCTTCCTCATACTCTATGACAATTGTTGAGAAGTTTTGAGTAGAAGTTGAGTTCATTTTATGCACATGATCAAGGGTGCGTAATTCCTGCTCAATAGGGCGAGTAATAGACATTTCGACATCCTCAGCCGTTGCACCTGTCCATAAGACTGTTACTGATATAATATCCAGTGCAAAATTAGGCAAAAACTGAGTATTGAGTTTACTCAAAGCCAAAAAGCCCGCCAATAGCAGTATCAACATTAATAAGTTCGCCGCAACTTTATGTTGGGCAAAAATACCGATAAGATTTTTTTGATGTTTAAATGTTTGCACGAGAGTTTTTTTTCTTA
Source organism: Thiotrichaceae bacterium (assembly GCA_029939505.1). Classification (GTDB taxonomy): domain Bacteria; phylum Pseudomonadota; class Gammaproteobacteria; order Beggiatoales; family Beggiatoaceae; genus QNES01. The sequence continues at coordinate 57,302 of JAOZSV010000001.1, forward strand.
ATTGGGGATCGAGGTTTTAGTTTTTTGAAAAAAAACTAAAACCTCGATCAGAGAATGCCTAAATCTTTCTTACCTTAAACTGTTTCTGGCTTAAAATAAAATACCTGAAAATTTATGCTTTTGTAACTTAGCTTTGGTTTGGAGTTCATTCGAGAGTCGATTCTAGGTTCAAGTTTTTTCGGTAAAAAAAACTTGAACCTAGAATTGAGTTTTTCGTAAAAAAACTCAAACCTCGACTAAAGTTTTTTGAAGAAAAACTTTAGCCTCGAATGCTTTAGCTTTGGGCGTTTTTCCGTTCAACGCTTTTCCGTTCAACGCTTTAGCTTTGGACGTTTTTCCGTTCAACGCTTTTCCGTTCAACGCTTTAGCTTTGGACGTTTTTCCTCGTTCAAAAATTCTACTTGGAAATGCCTTATTGCCCACCTACCAAAAACAGGGTAAATAATTTATTATTTAATTAATAATTAATAATTAACAATTAATAAAAATGGCCCTTTAAATTTGTTATCAATGAGCCTTTAAATTTGTTATATCGGTATGAGCCTTTAAAATCGCTTCAGTCCATTTTTATGAACAAAAAAAGGTCAAAAAATGCTTAATCTTTTCTTTGTAAAATGTTTTAAAATTGGATCAAGGTTTTAATTGAGTTATCAAATGGCACCGTTTTCGATTCGAGGTTAAAGTTTTTTTATTGAAAAAACTTTAACCTCGAATTTAGTTTTTTGACGAAAAACTAAAACCTCGAAATTGAACCTCCCCAAGTTTCAAACGATGTTGGGTGGCTGCTTTTAGGGCTTGTTTCAGAAAGCCTGACAAGTTTAACCGACAATTTGTTTTATAGGGATGTGCCGAGATAACCCGTTTTGGTAATTTCGGTAGGGCATAAATTTGTAACTATTTGATTTAATTATGGAATTAACAATTTCCATTATTTTTATTACTGACTGGAAAATATAATAAATTTGACATTGACGACACTGCCTGTGGTTATGGGCTGCGAGTTTCCTGAAACCGATAGAATTTAAATCATATCACCTTAAAATCCAATAGTAAACAACATAAATCGTGACTCAGCATACTTGGCAATGTTACATAGATACAGAAAAACAAGCTAAAGATAACCTGTTTATAGTGCAAAATGGTAAAATCTTTGCTGGTAAGCATCTGATTATTGATCTATGGAGTTGCCAACAACTGGATAATCTCACTTTTATCGAACAAACCCTACGTGATGCCACTGATATTGCGGGAGCTACCCTGCTCCACCTCCATCTACATCATTTTACGCCTAATGGTGGTGTATCAGGTATTGCAGTGCTGGCAGAATCACATATCAGCATTCATACATGGCCTGAACGTGGCTATGCAGCACTGGATGTTTTTATGTGTGGTGATACACAGCCTGAAAAAGCAGTTGAATTGCTCACAAAAAGATTTCAACCTGAGCATACTGAAATCAGAACCCATTTACGAGGAGTGATTAAGAATTAACAATGAAAGATTTACACAAAATACAAGAGTCAGATGTTAAGAACATCTTTGCTAATATTGAATCGCATGATGAAAATGATGCCAAGGAAGCTGACTTGCGAATGAAAAATTTACGCAAAATGCAAGAGCCAGATATTGAGAAAATCGTTGCCATTATTGAATCACATGACGAAGATGATGCTGAGGAAGCAGAATATGGCTATCGCAAAATGAGTGGAATTGACAATAATTATGTCTACGAAGTTAATGGCGAAATCATAGGAATAACAGGTTTTTCAATACCAGCTGGTTGCGAGCAGACTTATTGGCTATCATGGACTTATATTGATGATAAACATACAAATAAAGGACATGGTCGAAGCATGCTGGGTGAAATTATTGCTTATATAAAACGTTCTGGAGGTAGAAAATTATTTGTTAAAGTCAGTGATTATGTTGACCCAGAAGATGGTGCTATCTACGCTGCTGCACTACATTTATATCAATCTTTAGGCTTTGAAATAGAAGTTACCCATAAAGATTTTTATGATAAAGATGAGTCACAAATTATCTTGGGAATGCGCCTAAAAGATAAGGAAGTAGTAGATGTTGAAGATGATAACTGCAATGTGCAGTTTGATGGCATATTTGAAATCGCCGAAACTGAAAATGCCTATAGTTTTAATTGGCATGACAAAGGTAAATATCCCTTAAAAGCCAAGGAGGTTCAAATAGGTATTAATGCGGTTCGTGATGACGATGCACGTGCAATATTCCTTTCATTTCCTAGTAATTTAACTAAAATTGAAGCTCCTTTGCTACAATCTGGTTTTATCAATACTGGGATACTTGAAGATTATTATGATGATGGAATTGATGAGAATCATTATTCCCTTTATCGATAGAAAACTATTTAGTGTCCATCCGGAAACGCCAGTTTATGTCATTTCGACGTGAGGAGAAATCTGGTTTGATCAGTCTGTTAAGATTTCTCGCTCCGCTCGAAATGACACAGAATTTGAGTTTCCGGATGGACACTATTTAAACAACTACCAAATATGGAGTACTAAACAATGAAATTAGCAAAACAGCTTCTAATTACTTCTAGCCTAAGCGTTCTATTACTTACAGCCTGTGGTGGTGAAAGTAGAGTTCCAGGTTCTAAAGCTAATCTGGAACGCATTCTGGAAATTACAGCAAGTGAGCTCAAGGGGTTTGAAGAGAAGCATAAAGACACTACCAAAGAAAAAGCGGTAGATGATTTTTCACTATCTTTGGCAGAATCCTTAAATTCAGCAGTGCCTAAAGTTTATCCTAAAACATTGGGTGTTATTGCAGAAAATGATGGTTCATTTATAGGTTTTGAAGACAAAAATGTTAATAAACTAAAAGATAAAGGTGAACCCATTGCTTTTAAAATCGAAATTGATGGAGAAAAACAACAACTGATCGCATATAATACTGAACGTTCAGCAGAAAGTGGCATTGGCAGTATGATGATGGGTATGGCAGGTGGCATGATGATGGGTATGCTTATTGGCAACATCATGAATCGCCAAAGTACGACAGGTACACGACCTGGTGCTAACACTCCTCCAAGAAGACCAGCTAATTTAACATCTTCTAGTGCAAGATCACGTTCAGGTTCAGGAAGTTTTTCTTCAGGCAAGTAAGTTCTGAAGATGTAAAACGCAAGAAAGAACATATTTACCATAAACTACATGAAGAGAATGAGGTTTCTTTTTCTTCATGTCCTTTATGCTCTTCGTGGTAAAATAATGGCAAGTCCCATCAAAACCAACTACAGCAAACTCAGCAATAAACAAACAGGCATCCTGCTAATTTCCATTCTCATAGTTGCTTTATGTGGCATTGCCTATGAGTTGATTATCAGTACCGTTTCTAGCTATCTGCTTGGCAATAGTGTCCATCAATTCTCTCTTACCATTGGCTTTTTTATGTTTGCCATGGGTATTGGGTCTTATCTATCTAAATTGCTTAATGATAATCATATAGAAAATTTCATTAGCGTAGAAATCGCTATTTCTCTAATTGGCGGTATCTGTAGCTTACTATTATTTATTGCCTTCCCAATGGTGAGAGCTTTATACGATGCCACCATGTATAGCTTGATCCTGATAATTGGCGCCTTAGTTGGAATGGAAATTCCTATCTTAACTGCAATTCTGTCACAAAAACAAAGCACCCGTGACTCAATTGCGAATGTCATGTCACTCGATTACATTGGAGCATTAATTGGCTCAGTTGCCTTTCCGCTGTTTTTATTACCACAATTAGGTTTAGTACGCTCATCCTTTGCCATTGGTTTGATAAATATTCTTACTGCATTAAGCAATATCTACTTTTTTCGCACCTATCTCAAGCATGCCAAGTTACTTATTATTATCAGTCTTAGCATTCTTATCCTGCTAATTGGTTTTACCATCTATGGCACCGTACTGACAAGTTATGCAGAAAAACATTTGTATTTTGATCAGGTTATCTATCAGAAACAAACTGCCTACCAAAAAATAGTGGTTACAAAATCTGTAACAACCAGTGAGCAACGCCTTTATATTGATGGACATATCCAATTCTCATCACGCGATGAATACCGCTATCACGAATCACTAGTACATCCCCTGCTCTCTATTTCTGGCAAAAAAGAAAATGTATTAATACTTGGTGGAGGTGATGGTTTAGCCATAAGAGAAGTGTTAAAACATGAGGATGTAAAGCGTATTGATCTGGTTGATATCGATCCAGAAATGACTCATTTGGGAAAGAACCTATACCAACTCGCCAAACTCAATCAGCATAGTTTAGACAACGATAAAGTACATATTTATAATCAAGATGCCTTCACTTTTATTAATCAAAACGGTATTCTCTATGATCGCATAATTATTGATATGCCTGACCCACATAATGAAGCTATTAATAAGCTCTATTCAAAAGAATTTTATACCATGATCATCAAGCGTATGACTGCTAATGGCTATCTGGTATCACAAAGTTCCTCTCCTTTTTTTACTCATAAAACTTACTGGAGCATCGAAGCAACACTGAATGCCGTGTTTAATGACACCCTCAGCTACAATGTCAATATTCCCTCCTTTGGAGTATGGGGATTTCATCTTGCCAGAAAGACTGCTGCATTTCCTAAACAATTTAATTTTGATATAGAAACTAGATTTATCAACACCGCCACCATGTTAGCAGCAACTGTATTTTCTAAAGACATACAGAAAGTAGACTCACCAGTCAATACCATAATGGAGCCTACGCTGTATCAGCTTTATATTAAAGATTTACAGACACCGTAGATTGGGTTAGCGAAGCGTCGTTCCCAACGTCTTTGTTGGGAATGCCTTCAGCAATGCTCCGCATTGCGGGACGCAGAGCGTCCCAACATGAATTCCCAACGAAGAGGGAACTAGAAAAACTTTATCTTGGAGCGGACTTTCAGCCGCTCAAGAATGGTGTTAGCTGTAAAAGGACAAAATGCAAAAAATAATAAAATGGAACCCTTTCAGTAGCAAAAAAACTGAAAGCATATATTGCGAGGGTCTTCACGATGATTACGAAGGTTTCCGTATTCTTTTAACAGCGGAAGAAAAAGCATCAGACATGTTGCGGCTATCTTTTGAAAATGCTCTTTATTATCAAAACAGAGATGAAAGCTATTTATTAAATCACCCAAAAACGCAGTAAAAAATTGGTCAGGCTCGTTTTTTTTTACGTTTTGTAAAATAATCTGAACCTGGCCCCTTTTCCCAACAAGTTTAACCGACAATTTGTTTTATCGGGGTGCCGAGATGACCAGTTTTGGTCATTTTTGTAGGACAAATGGGTAATTTTTTATTTAATTTGCGAACGTAGGGTGGGTAGGAGTTTCGCTGCAACCCACATTTTTATGAATGGTGGGTTTCGTACCTCTACCCACCCTACGCTTCAATGCCATTAAGTTAAGGAAAATTTATTTGAATCCAAACCTTCAGATTTTGATTATATCGTTTATAATCAAACACTTCCAAATCTAAATGTTTGGACTCCAAGGCTTAACTTAATGGCATTGACCCTACGCTTGCTACCGCGAAACTCACCCTACGCTTCAATGCCATTAAGTTAAGGGGCTTCACACCGTTCAGTCCTTCCAATCTCCACGTATTCAGGGGCTGTAGGTGCGAACATGCGTGTTCGCTCTGGCTTAATGGCATTGACCCTACGCTTGCTAAATTTAATTAATGTTTGTTAAATAATTTATTTAACAAATTCAATAGGAGTTTTATAGAATGAGTAACTTAAAGAGGACAGCCTTTGCATCTGCAATAGTGTCCGTATTAGTAATGGGTGTAGCCACAACGGCTTATTCCGAAACCTCTACTAAAAGCGGTGCGTTTATCGCTGATACCACGACTGTGGCGGCTGGCAGTAGGGTGAACATCTCTATCATGGGGCTAAACGCTCAAGGTCAGGTGGACACGGACACCCAAGGCGAGCAATTGGGCTCAACTATCGTAGCGATGGTCACTTCTAGTAAAGGTGAAGTTGAGTGTGCTGGAGAATCTGGCACGTCACCAACAGTATGCTTCTTTGAAGCAGATGTGACTGGAGGTACGACTCGCTACGTTAAACTGGTTGCTGGTATTGGCAAAGTTAATATCAGTTATCCGGTTGAAGCCGGCGGTACGACAGACACGATTAACATCACGCTTCAGGAAGTCTTTCCTAACAAAGCAGGTGGTACAACGGTCAATGTGATTGACAGTACCCAAAAGATCATCAATATTTATGCTGATCTTGATGTTGCTTTACTTGACATTACTGAATTTACTGGTGGTGATACGGATGATACAGATACCGTTGGTGGTATTGATGGTATAACCACAGCCGGTAAAGAAGGTGCCCAAGTGAAGATGGTTGCCTATAAAGATATTAAGATTGACTATGCAATGGGAACGCCTGATACGCCAGAAGTATCTGGTCAAAACATAAACAGTGCCGTAAATGGTATTTTGACGCTAGTGTTACGTCCGATGTTACCTCCGATGTTACCTCCGAAAACGAGCGAGTCTGTCGGAGGAAATACTGCTACCGAGTCTATTACCTTAACTGGTCACATGCTCAAAGGTGAAGCAACTATTTCTATTCCTACAGAGGTCACCGAGGCAGCTAAATACTACATGGAAGCAACCTTGAAAGGGTATGAAGGCTTGTCTTCTGTGGACATGTATAATGATGATACCCTTGAGGTGAATCCCGTTCTGAAAGCGAAAAAAGTTGGGTTGTATTCAGAAAAGGCTACCATCTCTGATAATGCTGATGCCAATTCGGGTACGCGATTAAAAGTCTGCATGTTAGATCAGTATGGCAATAAGACAGAAGCGGGTAACAGCATGACTGTGAATCTTAAAGATGCGACTGAACATGTGAGCAATACAGCAGTCAGCTTCTCTTTCACTGCTACGGATGTCTGTGTGCATGATCCGATTATTCCGACGATTCCTCCTGTTTCGCCTACGAATATGGTAATGGGTGATTTCGAAGACGAAGCATTGAAATTGGGTACTGCCGAGATGATCGGTCACGTTAAGAATCAGACCGCCATTGCCGACTCTGATGTCGTTTTACTGAAAATTGTGCCTGTTCAGTTAGTGGCAGAGAATTTATTTGCAGAGGTAGCACCGGTTCAAGCAGGCTTTTCAATCACCAACGCATTCCAAGTCCATAATGATGATGGTAATGTTGTCAATACGGGTGGGCCAATCACTATGGAAGTCCGCCATATATATAATGGATGGCAGCTTGAAAAGAATAACACTACCATAGGTCAAAATACTAATCCATTGGGTGCTCGCTTTGATAAAAGTAGTAGTAAAAGCAGTACTGGTGAAGATTATCAAAATGAATACTATGTGTTAGCTACTACAGAAGGTACTTATGGTGAAGTTGTTGTGCCGGCGGCACTTGCAGGTGTTCCTGATATCATTCCTGCCAGTCCATCAAAATACAAAATGGTTAATGGTCATTATCAGACGATTACCTCAATGAAGGCCGATAAGGTTCCCGATTCAGAGCCCGTAGTATATCGGGCTTTATTTAGGGAAAACAACGTGAAAATGGAGGACGCCCTTGGTAATGAAACCAGTCCGTCACTCCCGGTGGTTCTTTCCTCTAGTAATGGTACCGTCTATAATCATCCTGATATGCGTGCGAATGAGACGGAAGGGGATATGTCGTTCGTTACTTATGATCCGATCAGCTTTGTCGGTGGTGACGATGACGATTTGGTTCACGTCTTTATTAAAGAACCTATGCTGAATAATGTTCCACTTATAACTGTAGAAGTCCCTGTCAACCAGAAATTGACTGAGATTAAATTGGATGTCGAAAGCAACAAAATTCCGGCGGGTGGTGTGGTGCCTGTGAGAGTAACCAGTTGGGATCAATTTGGGGAATTGTATGCACCTTCTAAAGGTATATTTCTAGAAATTGATGCAGACAGCTCGGTTGCTGTGAGAGTCTATTATGTTGATGCAAACGGCACTGATATGGGTCCAATTGCCAATAACACGTTAATTAATAACTCTAAGAATGGCAGAAGCGTTCTAGCCGTGTATGGACTGAGTGGTGGTAGCTTTACCTTAAATGTGCGTGATGCTGATAATGCGATTACGGCAAGTCAGACATTTGAGATTACCGGAGAGTTTGAGGATTTCACAGTCGATCCAACTGAAATCACTGTGATTTCAGGTCAGACTGCCGAAGTGACTCTTTCTGGTGGAAGTGCGCCTTATACTGCTTTATATGCGGATGCTAGCATAGCAATCGTGACGGAAGTAGATGATACAACAGCAACCATCGCTGGAGTGAGCGCAGGTGAAACAATTCTAACGATAATTGATGCTAATGGCAGGATAGTCACTGTTTCTGTGAAGGTAACTAATCCGCTTACCCAAGAGGAATGCGTAGCTGAAGGCAATCTCTATGTTGATGGTGAGTGCCAGGAATTACCGGATACAGGAGGTGGCTCAGACGGAGGTTCTATTGGAATAACTCCTGAAGGTCAATTTATTGCTTCAGAGGCGATGTTCTCTGGTGGTTGGTCAGATGGTGGTGATTATGAAACCAGCATCGTTTTAGATAAGAATGGCGGTAATGTAAGTGCAGTGCAGATTATTCGCTTTGATCCTGCTCATGATGGACAGGAAGTTGAGATAGTTCTCATACTCTCTGTTCAACTGCCGCCTAGCTTTGGACCAACATACTGGTACTCTATCAATGAGAAAGAGATTGTTGGACCAGCTATGGTGTTAGATATAGCAGCGATAGAACCACTTATGACCCATAATGTAGTCGCAGACGAACCACTGGTAATGGGAGTTTATGATTTTGAAAATTTGATTTTACCAGTCGCTGATTTTGCGTTCTACTTTGGTTATCGTACAAGCGTTGGCACGATTTACTTCTCTGGAGTGCCAATCACACTTAAAGTACGATAAGAGTAGTAATTTGCTGAAACCAATGCTTGAACTTTAATGTTCAAACATTATTAGCTTGATTAACTGATGTTACGCACTATGTTTCCAAGAGGTTTAAGAAATCCTTTCAAAAAATCGGATTTCTAAACATAAACGGCGAAACGATATTTAAGAAATCCGATTTTTGAAAAAATCGGATTTCTAAGCGGCGAAACGATGTTTAAGAAATCCTTTGAAAAAAATCGGATTTCTATAAGCTCGAATAGAATCGCTTTGCGTCACATCAGTGATTAAGATGGCATATCCTGTTTTTTCACGGGGTATGCCATTTTTTTGGGAGAAAAAAATTAAATGAAGAAGTTGAAGAGTTAATGAAGAGGTTGAAGAAAGGTAAACAAGGGGTCAGGTTCGATCGCTGCGAGCCATGGAAAGCCGATAGGCGAAGGCGAGTAGTCTCTGGTAGCCAGAGCACTTTTTTTGAAAAGTGCAAGCTGGCGTAGAGCCATTGAGGTAGCTGGGCTTCGTTCCTTTTGGGAACGAAGACAGCGGACGCAGGGCGGCCAGAGCATTACAGCCTGGCGCGGTGGTCAAAGAGCCGGCAGGTTTCGAGGTTTTAGTTTTTCTTTAAAAAACTAAAACCTCGAAAGCCATTTTTGCAAGTTCTTTGACCCGCGCCAATCCACACTTTTCCGAACCCGGCCCTTTTTTCCAATTTTCCCCAGTGCTTTTCCCCAGTGCCTTCAGAATGGCTTCAGTGGGCTGATAAAAAAACAACAAAAGTCTTTCAATTTGACGAATTTAGAAATCCGATTTTTTCCAAAAATCGGATTTCTAAGCTCAAAAATGAATAGTGGGATAGGTTCATTAAGTTAAGTCTTGGAGTCCAAACCTTTATGTTTTGAAGTGTTTGATTTTAAACGATATAATATAAATATGACGGTTTGGATTCCAATAAACATTCCTTTCGAGGTTTGAGTTTTTTTTTCAAAAAAACTCAAACCTCGAAAACTTAATGGCAGTGTTGTGGTTGCACTGAATAGTTACGTTTTTTGTTGGACTCCATTTGAGGCTAAAGTTTTTCTTCAAAAAACTTTAGCCTCAAAAATACCCAAAACTGAAGCGTTGGACTCCAAAAACACCAGTAGTCATTTTTAAAATAACAATGCGTCTAAGTAAACTTAAACTCACCGGTTTTAAATCTTTTGTTGATCCAACAACGCTCTCGTTTCCGAGTGAGCGGGTTGGGGTAGTTGGACCTAATGGTTGTGGTAAATCTAATGTCATTGACGCGGTGCGTTGGGTGATGGGAGAAAGCTCCGCGAAACAATTGCGTGGGGCAGCGATGAGTGATGTCATTTTTAATGGATCTCGCACACGTAAAGCGATTGATCAGGCTTCAATTGAATTAGTATTTGAAGAAGTCAATGTGCCCCAATATCCTGAACATTCTGAAATTGCAGTCAAAAGGCAGATTTCTCGTAAAGGGCAATCAACCTATTTTCTAAATAGCGTCAAGTGTCGGCGTAAAGATATTACTGATCTGTTTTTAGGCACAGGTTTAGGACCACGTAGTTTCTGGTTCCCACGCGCCGGCGTGGGAATCCATTCTGGACGCGCCAGCGTCCAGTCTTTATCGTTCACGCCAGCGCGTCAATGCCATTAAGCCTTGGAGTCCATTCGAGGTTTAAGTTTTTTTTTCAAAAAAACTAAAACCTCGAATCCTTTAGATTTGGAAGTATTCGAGGTTTGAGTTTTTCTTCAAAAAACTCAAACCTCGAATTGATATTTAAGCGAAATAATCCAAATCTGAAGGTTTGGATTCCAATGCCATTAGGGCGAACCGGCGTGTTCGCCCTAATGGCATTGGCGCGTGGGAACGAGAAATACCTTTTCGTAGAAGTCTATTCCAAAATGTCAGCCCACCACTGCATCACTTGTTGACGCTGTTCAGAAAAAAGCGCATTTTTCACCTGTGCCGGTTGATTTTGCAAGGTTAAACGATGCGTTTCAGCACGATAAATACGGTAAGCCTCGCTAAGTTGAGTACAAGCAGATTCATCAAGCAATTTATATTTAGTAAATAACCGTAACAAGGGCAACATCCCCGTTTTCTCTAATAAGCCAGGATAATCCGCCGCCCAACAAAGAACAATATATTGAACGATAAATTCAATATCTGCAATGCCCCCACGCCCTTGTTTTAAATCAAAAAAACCCTCCTCATGAAATGGCGGCTGAGTGGGCTTGCTTTTGTCTAAATTGCCACGCATTTTATCCCGCATCTCACAAACGTCTTGTTTTAATTTATCAGTATCGCGACGTTGACTCAGAATCTTGCGGCGAATACTTTCAAATCGTTCCCTGCTTTCCGTATTCCCAGCAATGGCTCTTGCACGAACTAAAGCTTGATGTTCCCATGTCCACGCATTTTTTTCTTGATAAGTTTCATAAGCATCCAAGCTAGTAACTAACAAACCAGATGTCCCTCCTGGGCGTAATCGGGGATCGACTTCATACAAAATACCGGCTGGCGTTCTGGTAGAGATAATATGAATAATGCGCTGTGCTAAACGCACAAAAAAGACTTGATTATCTAGGGGTTTTTCACCATTTGTGAATTGTTGTGTTCCACAGGAGTCATGCAAAAAAACCATATCCAAATCAGAACCATAGCTTAATTCTATCCCACCGGCTTTGCCATAAGCGACAATACAAAGTCCCGCATGAAGAACTTCGTTCTCATACTGACATAGCGGCTCCCCATGTCTTTGAACAAGGTACTCACGCGCCATACTTAATGCTTGTCGAACTAAAGTATCTGCAATGGCAGCGAGATTATCGCTCGTGGTTTCAACCGTTAATTTGCCCGATAATTCACCGGCAGCGATATGTAGAACATAAGCACGTTTAAATTGACGCAAGCTGTCCATTTGCATCTCTAAATCATCCATTGGCAGATGTGCTAATTGAGCTTGCAAAGCGTTTTCTAATTCCGCCGGTTTTAGTGGATCATAGAGGCGGCGCGAATCAAGCAGTTCATCTAATAACAGCGGATAACGGGTAATTTGTTCGGCAACCCAAGCACTCTCAGCACATAAATGCACCAATTTTTTTAATACCTGTGGACGTTCTATTAATAAAGCAAGATAAACACCGCGTTGTGCAACGGATTCAATAAATTTCAAGCTGCGATGTATCGCATCATCTCGGTATTGCTGTTCAATTGCAGTCACAATTAATAAAGGAATCAAAGTATCTAATTTATCTCGTCCTTGTTGCGTGAATCGACTTACTGTCCGTGATTCAAGAAACTGTTTCAGATGAGCTAACACTTCGGGCGGGTTCTGAAAACCGGCTTGGCTTAATGACGATTCAGCATCTTCATCCAATCCCCCCATCCATAATGTTTTCCAATGCTTTGATTCTATAGATTGCATGGAATATTCAACCGGTTGTGGAGTTATGACTTGTTCAAACTCAATATGCACTTGTTGTTGATGGTAGAGCAGTTTTGCAAGAAAGCAATCCCAGTTATCAAATTCCATGCTATAAGCTAAACGGGCTTTATTTAACTCATCATCTGGTAAAGTTTGCGTTTGTCTATCTTCAATCGCTTGTAAATGGTTTTCAGTTAAGCGCAAAAAGCGATAAGCATCGCGCAAATGGGCGGCGACTTCACTGGAGAGAATCTGGTATTCTTCCAATTGTGCCAACGTGCTGAGTAAATGCCTTTGTTGTAAAGCGGGTTGCTGCCCTCCGCGTATTAATTGAAACACTTGACATGTAAATTCAATATCACGAATGCCTCCAGCCCCTAACTTAATATTATTATTAAGTCCTTTTCGATATGATTCTTGATCAATCAAAGCCTTCATATTGCGTAAAGCGTCAAATGCATTAAAATCCAAATAGCGACGATACACGAAAGGGCGCAATGTTTTAAGTAGCGAATTTCCAGCCGGTTTATCTCCAGCCGCAACACGGATTTTAACCAGCGCGTAACGTTCCCAACTTCTGGCATGGGTTTGATAATAATCTTCCATCGCAGAAAAACTCATCACTAAAGGTCCAGCATCGCCAAATGGTCTCAGGCGCATATCAACCCGAAAAACAAAACCATCTACCGTGAGATTGCTCAAAACATGTATCAATTGCTGCCCCAAGCGTAGAAAAAACTCTTGATTGGTACGCACACGTTTAACACCTTTTGTTTCCCCAGATTCAGGGTAGGCAAAAATCAGATCGACATCAGAAGAAAAATTAAGTTCTTGCCCACCGAGTTTACCCAATGCCAATACAACTAGGGATTGTGGAATACCCGCTGCATCACAGGGCGTACCGAATTGCACAGTCAATTGTTCATAAAGCCAAGTCAGTGCTGCATTTATCATGGCATCTGCTAAATTGGAGAGTGATTTTAGGCTTTCTTCCAAAGTCGCCCAGCCTGCCAAATCGCGCCAAGCAATGCGAAGCATTTCCCTGCGGCGAAATAAACGTAATACGCGCATTAAATCGCTTTGTTCTTTGGGTTCAAACAATGCTAAGGATTGCGAATAATTGCTAGGTGCGTTCAATAAATCACCACTTTCAATGAGTTCATGGAGCAAAGCTGGTGATTGCACAGAATTTTTTGCCACAAATAGGCTACACGCCCACACTTTGGGAAGACTTTCAAAAACACGCGAATGTTCTGCTAAATAAGCAATTTGTTCAGAACTCGCTTGTTCTTGGTAATCTTGCCACATCAGATTAACTTCGCGCTGTAGCAAGGGGGGTAAAGTAGAAAATGTGTTGGAAATGTTCATATTGTGAATAATGGTGAATGTGTTTATTTAATGGTGAATTATGAATGATGTTTAGTTCTGAAATCGACTGTTATATTAGAAGAAATAATAAAACGGGAATTAGCCAAACCTGACAGGTTTAAGTACTGAAGCAGAAATGATCGGATATGATGGTCCAACATTAACTTTGGTTGCTAAGTACTGAAGCATAAATTATCAGATATTATGGAGTTCAACGCTTTAGCTTTGATCGCGAGTCATTTTGTCACAGCCAAAGCGTTGGACTCCAAAAAATCTTAAAACTTATGAACCTATCCCACTATTCGTTTTTGAGCTTAGAAATCCGATTTTTTTCAAAGGATTTCTTAAACCTCGTTTTTTGGTCAAAAACCCAACTATTTTTATTCATCATTAATTTTCAGCCCTCCATAAAATACCCCTATCAAATAAGCAAAAATATGTCCCTCCGTGTTATCCAACCATAACGAATTGACTAAACATCCAACGGCAATAGTAACAACTAATCCTTGCGCCATCAGGGCAGATTGTGTTTTTAAATCATAACTTCTCTTCCACATCATATAAAGCAAAGCAATAAACACCCCTACCCCAATCAATCCCCACTGCACCGCGATCATTAAATATTCATTATGTGGATTAGTCGTGTTATTCATGCCTTGTTTTTCTTCTAACTCTTTGTATTTAGAAGAAAAACTGCCAGTTCCATGTCCAAAAAACGGTTTTTGTGCCACTAATGTCAAACTCTTATTTAAGAAATCAAGGCGTAATTCTGCCGAATTATGAACTTGTCCTTCTTGATAACTTTGCACACTTTCAGAAACATTATCGACTCTTTGCCTAAGTACATCAGAAAAATGATAAGCCAAAATACTCAGAACAATTAACACAATGCTACCGATTAAGACACCGCGTAAATGATAAAGTTGATAAAAAAATAGAAAGATTAAACAGAAGAGAACCAAATAACCTGTACGCCCTTCACTCATAAAAATAATGTTATAAATCGCTAATAATATCCATAAAGCGAAAAGCCATTTCCACGATTGCTTCCCTTTCCAATATTGCACTGCTAAAAAATACGCCGCTAGTGCCATTAATAAACTTTGTGTGATATACGTTTTAAAAACGAAAGGCATTTCAGGAGTCCCTTTACCGATTTGCCAACCCGTTATTGCCATGAGGTAAGAGAGAAATAGGGTGATCGTCATCGCACCAATAAATGCGTAAAGCCCCCATTGACGACTCTGACTATCCCGAAAAACTAATATAAACAAAAGGATATATAAAAATTCCCGATATTTATCCAATAACAGCCCTGCTTCTAAGAAGGAAACAGGCGTATGAAAAAAACCGATTAGCATGATAATAAACAGGAGCATCGCTAATATCACAATCGGATGCTGACGGAGTGTATTAAACTTTTTCTTATATTCCCCTTCTGCCAAGATAAGTAAGAGTATGAGAGGGCATAAAATATTTGTTAAAGCAGTAGAAATAGGAATAGCAAGCCCTGTTAATACAGCTAAAATGCGTCGTGCGCTATCAAAAGATACTGTCATTTTCAGTTATCCGTTATAAATTCACAATTCGATAATGCTTCTTACTCAATTCCCAGCCAAATAAACGTTCTAAACGCATCATCCAACGATGGCGACGTTCACGGCGCGTAGGTTTATAATTTGGATTCAATCTCAATTGATGCGCCGCCTCTTCTGCTAACCAGTTTTGCATCACGGCGGGATGAGAACCTTTAAATTCCCCTAACGCTTGTGGATCAATATAACCATAATCTTCAAAAGCGGGAGGCGCATGTCCCCAATATTGACTCACCTGCCGTATTTTTTCCTGCATATTGGCGACGGCTCGCACATGTCCATAATGATAAATCGGCACACCCGCTAAAGCAGCGTAAGGATAACGCCCCCGTTTATTTTTATCCATCACAACAAAAAATAAACCATCGGGGGAATAATTACGAATACTATTGCGTATCACACGCGGGGCGCGGCGATACCAGCCTGGACTGATGGCGACAGTATGAGGTGAACCATAAAAGTGATAATAATCAAAGACTAAGGTTTCTATTTTAAGATTGTCTTTGTATTTTTGCAAAGTCGCTTTAAGGGCAGGGATGTCTTTCTCATGCAAAACCTCATCGCCTTCCAAATAAAACGCCCAATCGCCGCTACAATTAAACTGTGCAATCATTTTTTGTTGGGCATAAACATAACCCCGATCCTGCATGGATTCATTCCAAATTGTTTCAATCACACGCAATTTAGGATCACCAATCGCTTGAATACGCGCCAAAGTATCATCTTGCCCTGCGCCCACCGCCACTACGACTTCATCACATAATGGTAATAAAGAGCGCAAACTTTCGATATAGGGATAACCTAACAGAGTACCGTTACGAATGAAGGTAAAACCGCTAATTTTCATTTCTTACTATAATATTATATAACGCGCTTCGAGTTCAGGCTCTGCATTTTCCCAAATATCATCAAATATCTGAGCCAGTTCTTTCGCTTTTGGTCTATCTTTAAAATTAACCGTTGCAGCAAGCGTATCCGAGTGAGGACGGTGCATTATTCCAATGCCGTCTGCAATCATAAAGGTATCTGGGATATGTTTATCATTTTCTGGTACAGTGCGAAACTGCATCAGATTGCCTAGACGCTTGCCCAGTTCGAGTACCAAATGACCGCGTTCTGACGCTATTCTTGCATTATGCAGTAAAATACGAATGCGTGAATAGCGACTGCGTAATGCTAAAGTCTCAATGGCTTCACAACATTCCGCATTATCATACACATCGGGATCAAAATCACGGCTCAAAATATCCATAAGTGAATCAGTTTGTTCAATCATTGTTAAGGCAAATTGTTGATTCTCCTCTTCACTGACACAAATAAATTCTTCATCCGTTTCGCCTAAGATAAATTTCTTTTTAGTATTGTCCATATTGAACCTATTATAACTTAAAAACCTCAGAGGTTTTCAAAACCTCAGAGGTTTGATTGGTGTTAACAAGGAAAAAAACCTCAGAGGTTTGATTCGGTGTAAACGAGGAAAATTCGGCTTATTTTTCAAATGGGTTAATCCACTGTACGCCGATATTTTGAATATCTTTGGTATTACGTGTTACCAAAATGAAATCATAAGTTTTTGCTGTTGCAGCCAGTAGTCCATCAATGACTGGTAATGGACGTATAACGTTGAGATATCCCCATGTTTCAGCAATCTGTTCATCAATGGGAATAATGCGTTCCTGAAAGTCGTTTTGTACATTTTTTAACCAACGTTCAAGATGAAATGCAGATTGAGCATCTCGTCGTCGAATATTTTCTATGCCACGTCGAATTTCACCTATCACTAATACACTGGTAAATAATTGGGCTTCTTCTACTTTTTCAAACCAACAACGTACATTTGAGTTACAACGTTCAGCTTTACGTAATTCAGAAATAATGTTAGTGTCCAATAAGTATTTCAATATTTCGACCATTATCTTGTTCCCTTTCAAAATCTGTATCTTCACCGACATTTGGCATAGCCAATAATGTGGTTTTGAAATCGACATGGGTATTTTGTAGTACTGCTTGTTCTGATAAAACGGTCACCAACACTTTTTTAGGTTTCGAGGCTAAAGTTTTTTTAAACTTTAGCCTCGAAGTCAGTTTGAGGGTTTCAAGTAAATGTATTTTCCCATCCGGATTTAAAACAGCCTCAATTGTTTGTAACATATTTGTTCTCCTGAGTACAACGAATGGGTGGATAAACGAATTAATATCAGAGCCTTGAAAAAAACTCTTCATCCGTTTTAAGATAAATTTCTTTTTAGTATTGTCCATATTGAACCTATTATAACTTAAAAAAACCTCTGAGGTTTTCAAAACCTCTGAGGTTTGATTCCATTTGATGTGAGAAATCCGATTTTTTTAAACGGATTTCTTTGCAGATATTACAACCAAATCACCTCAATCCTCTTCCCCTCTTCTTCCACCCATTCCCGTCTCCCGACGGCATCCCAATCGGAAACGTCTTTTCGACTGAAAATCACTAACCAGCCTTGTTCCAAACTGAGCCGATGTAAATAACCAGCCAGTTGCGTTTTACCCTCGCTTAATGCTTCTTTGTGACTCAATTTTAATTCAAAGGCAAACTGCTCATCCGCAAAATCAATACATAAATCTAAACGCCCTAAACCCGCCGCATATTCATGATTGACATATCCACCGCTATTGACAATCCGTTGTAACCAGGCTATTAATAATAAATGATGAGCGGCTTCCGTATAAGTGCGGCGTTTCGTCACCAATTCATGGTATCGCTTATAAAATTTGATATACGCCGCTAAGACTTTCTGAATATCCAATTTGCCATCGGCTTTGACATACCATTTGGGATTGATACCCAGCATTTCTTGTCGATAAGCGGTTAATTCTCTTGGAATTATATCACGATAAATGGGATTAGCAATTTCTAGCCCTCGTTCACCAGAACGAATTAAGCCTAAGTCAATTAAATACTGTTTATCTTCATTTAAATGGCTCTCTGTTTCGTTGGACTCTTTATCTTCCCCAATCAAAATCGACTGAATAATCCGCGCCACGCGGGGTTCAGTCAATTTATCGGCTAATTGATCTAAATGCACATCACGCCGTTTAATTAAAATATCGGCAACCTTATCGACATCTGCTTTATGAACGGTTTGTTTCCAATCAATCGCCTGTTCCTCAAAACACAGTTCACGCCCTAAGGCATTCACTAACCAGGGCTGCCCACGAGTCAAATCAAAAATCCGTTGCAAAGCGTGGTGGGTGAACTTTTGAGCCGTTGCTTGAGTGTGTTGGGCATATAATTCTTTGACTTGTTCGAGCGTAAAATCATTCAAACGAATGGATTTTTCCTTAATATTAAATGCGGAACCACCAACAATATAACGCTTTGAAGCATCTGAATAAATCCGATAATCGCGAATGTCGCGTAAACCGATTAAGCATAAAGCATGAGGGAAAGCGCGAGGGCGTTTGGTATAACCTCCCCGTAGTTGTCGCAACACCGAAATCAACCCATCGCCAATGAGGGCATCTACCTCATCTATAAACACGACTAGGGGTTTTGGTAATTGAAGACACCAACTAGACAAAAAGTGACTGATCCCCTTTGACATAGAACGAATTTTAAAACAGTCTTCTTGAGGCTGCCATTCTTTCCGCAAATAAGCACCTGCATTGGCTTCAAATTCACTAATGATTAATTCATTGACGGCCTCAATGTTATTACGCAGTGGTTGCGCCGCTTCCACATTCACATATAAAGCAATATATTTCCCTTCCTGATTCAGAAGTTCCATCAATTGCAACATCAACGTCGTTTTACCCGTTTGGCGAGGCGCGTGTAGGAGAAAGTAACGTTTGTTATCAATCAGTTTTTTGAAACTTTTAAAACGAGGGGTAATTGACACCATATAATGATCGTCTGGAATACAAGGTCCGGCGGTGTTAAATGATTTTTGCATCGTGTTTCCTTTTTAGTGAATTATCTATTAGAAATACTATTTTTGCTAGCTAAAAATCGTATTCTGGCAAGCATTTTCTTTTTAAAGTTGTGAACAATGTTTATTATACTTGATGATCAAGTTTTTTTAAAACCGTGAACGACAAGGATTGTATATAAAAAAGGATTTAAACCATGAACGATGATGTTCTAATCCCTTCGCTGATAGAATCCTTTTCGTTCACGGTTTTCAGAATTAAAAACTTGAACATTGAATCATAGCACACAAGCTATCTTAAATGACGATTTTGAAAACTTTTCCTTGACAAATGATTATAATGCGATATTCTGATAAAAGATTGAATCAGCCATTAGTCTTGATATCAATCTCAAGGCTAATCAACTTTCATAAAGGAGACTGAAAAGTTCTATAACATGAAAAATGAGAAAAAACTGATGATAGCGGTAAAAGCCTACCGTGACAACCTGGAATTAGAAGCGGAAATAGAGCGTATCAATGATCAAATTGAAGAAAACGCTCAGCTCGTTATTAAAAACTTTTTCCCATATCTTTTATCTGTGTACAAAAAATGGAAACCCAGATTAAGAGAAAATGTGGTTTGTCTGGATTTGGAAAATCAGCGGTGTTTTGAAGTGACTATTAAGAATATAGACGGTAATAGTGTGAGGGGACAAATAAGAGAAGCAGATGGTTATTATCGTTTTGATCTTAATCCAAGCTTGGAGAAATATGAAACGGCTAACTTCATTATTCCGATGTGGAGTTATGAAGAAGTTAAGGATTTTTTCCAGTTAAGGCTTATTTTAAGACGATGAGAAATTTTTTGGAAAAATCGGATTTCTTTGATGTTACAACCAAATCACCTCAATTCTCTTTCCCTCTTCTTCCACCCATTTCCCGACGGCATCCCAATCGGAAACGTTTTTTCGACTGAAAATCACTAACCAGACATAAATCCAAACGCCCTAAACCCGCCGCATATTCATGATTGATATATCCACCGCACTTTCATAATGAACGTGCATGAAATCAACTCTCCAACTAGACCTGACAGGTTTTGGAAACCTGTCAGGTCTGATTCAACAGTCGTTTTCCTCTGATTTAATCCGTTTTATTCCCTAATCCATTCGAGGCTAAAGTTTTTCTTCAAAAAACTTTAGCCTCGAATGTACTTATGAGGCACTACCTGAGTCGTTACTTTTTCTGAACATCTATCGGATGAAATTCTTTCAAATATTTCGGTATTTTGCATTTGACCTTATTCTTAAATCATAATGTCATTTTAGTTTATAGTTTACTTCCACCAATGTCAATTTATAATAGGGTGAAAAAATTGACTGCGTCCAGAAAAATCAATTCTGAGAAACTTGGTTTCTGTGACGTTGACTTTGCTGCGTCCAGAAAATACTAGATTTTTTTTTCAAAAGGACTTGATTTTGAAAAATTGGCCCCTACATATAAGTATAGTGGTGAAAAGTTTGAATTTATGCCGTTTTGATAGACGAAGACCTCACCATTATAATGATGCATTTGAGTACAACAACGCATCTACTCAAGTTCCAAATCCTAAAACAGGAGATTGAATCGTGGATATTATCCATAATACTGCAAATATCGACTCTGATTCAAAGATCGTCGATTTTAACGCGAAAACTGTCGCCTGGTCTTTACGCCAGGCTAAAATGCCTATCGCGCCATTAGTGAAAGGCTTTTGTCGTCTGATGACAATACCCCTACTATTAGGGGTGTCATCCACCGCGCACGCTGTCACTGATTGCGCCGCCGTCACGGAAATTCCTGTTGCAGAGTGTCATGCTTTAGTGGCATTATATGACAGCACTGCTGGACCTATTTGGCAAAGCCGGACTAATTGGAAAGTCACTAACGAGCCTTGTCGTTGGTCTGGTGTGAGTTGTCGAAATGGGCATGTGACTTCTATCAAGTTGTATGATAACAAACTAACTGGTACACTCCCTAATCTGAATGCCTTGAGTAATTTGAAAACCCTCTGGTTATTTTCCAACGAACTCAGCGGGGCTATCCCTGATATGAGTGGCTTGAGTAGCTTAGAGGAACTTTATCTGAATAATAACCAACTAACGGGTATTACCAGTTTAAAGGGCCTAACCAGTTTGAAGTATTTTAGGGGCGAGAGAAACAAGCTAACTGGTCCTATTCCTGATATGAGTGACTTGGGCAGTTTGGAGGAACTCGAACTGTATGATAACGAACTGAGCAGCCTTACGAATTTCAAGGGCTTGGTCAGTTTAGAGCATCTAAAGCTGTACAAAAACGCATTGGCTGGCCCGATTCCTAGTTTGGATGCCTTAACAAGTGTCACGCAAATTTCCCTTTACGAAAATCAACTGAGTGGCCCCATTCCCAGTTTGGATAACTTAGCCAAGTTGCTTTCTCTCCGACTGAACGATAACCAATTGACCGGGCCTATCCCTGATCTCACCAATGTTGTAAAATTGTGGATTCTTCATCTGCAAAACAACCAACTTTGTGGGGATATTACACCCTCATTGGTCATTCCGAGCAAACTTGACTCTGTCAATTTGGACCAGAATCGGTTAACAGCTTCCGATCCCGTCGTGAATATGTTTCTTGATGACAAGAATCCGAGCTGGAAAACAACCCAAGATACTTCTGGTTCTTGTCCTACGGCAACGCCTGTTGAGATTGCAACGCCTGTTGACACGGGTACGGAACCTGTTGACACAGGTACACCTAGCACAGGGTCAATTGTAGTTGCACCAAGCACAGAAGTTATCGCGCCCAATCAAGAACCGATAGCAACCTTTACTGTCACACCCAACGCAGGTGAAGCTCCCCTTAAAGTTAATTTTGATGCGACAGGTTCTTCGGATGCAGATGGAAAAGTGATTCAATATCAATGGATTAGCTCAGACGGACAAAAAACATTAGGGCCGACGACTAGCTTGACTTTCAACACAGCAGGAACGCACTCTATTACATTGACCGTCACTGATAATGATCGGGCCACTGCGATTGTCGAACAAACCATTGTTGTGACAACACCCTCTGAGCCAGATCGACTGATTCCAAGATTTACGGCAACGCCGACGCAAGGCAAGGCACCTCTTGCAGTCATCTTGGATGCCAGTGCCTCTTCACCGATGGAAGCCATTTCCCAATATAATTGGTCATCGTCCGATGGACAACTCTCTTCTGGTCTGACAGGGAATTTTTCCTTTAACAAACCGGGGATATATGTTCTCACCTTGACGGTGACTGGCACAGATGGAACGAACCGTACTACTCAACAAACCGTGATTGTACAATCGCCTCCCGTTGCGCGATTTATGGCGATTCCAAACATCGTTAAACCTTCATCGCCCGAAGTCCAATTAGATGCCAGTGCCTCTTTTGACACAGATGGGAAAATAGTTGATTACAATTGGACCGTATCTGATGGTCGAATTGTGCAGGGTGAAAAGCCGACTATCAATTTTGATAAAGAAGGGAGTTATCAAATCAGTTTAGTCGTCAATGATGATGATGGCTTGTCAAGCAATAACTTGGCGACTCAAATGATCACCGTCGTGCCTGACATAGAAAAACTCTCACCCGTTGCCATCATTGATATTAATGACAAAAAAGCCGTGTCACAGCGGACGGTACAACTGAGTGCAAAACGTTCTGCGGATGCAGATGGCAACATTGAGAAATACGAATGGACGATTTCCGATGGGCAAACGATCACTGGAGATGTGATTAAACTCACTTTCTCAGAGGATGGTGAGTATTTTGTGACTTTAACGGTGACAGATAATGACGGATTAAGCGGTGTAGAAAGTCGTACTCTCTCTGTGGGAGAACGTGTTCTGGTTGAATTTTCTGCCCTAAAAGATTTCTATGATGTCGGCGATCTGATTATTGTCGAACTCATAGAAAACGTCACGGTAAAATCCCGTTTCGATCTCGTTAATCTCTGGGTCGCCATTCAACTCCCAACGGGCGATTTGCTTTTTAGAACGCCTTTGCCTTTGGTACCATTCAGTATTAATCCGCAACCGTTTAAGGAGAATTTACAAAGCATGGAAGCCGCGCACCGTTTGATGGATTTTGAACTCATTCCGGGTATTGGTGGGACATATACTTTTTATGCGGCTTATTTTGAAGCCGATAAGAATCCATTAGAATATCTGGATAATCTAGGTGCCATTCTACGTTCAAATCTCGCAATACAATCAACGACGCTGGCGAGTGAATAAGGAACGTGCATGTAATAAAATCGTTTCGAGGCTAAAGTTTTTTCTTTAAAAAAACTTTAGCCTCGAAGAGGTTTCCGTTTTTTTGAAGCGGAAACCTCGAAAACTAAACCTGACAGGTTTTAAAAACCTGTCAGGTTTTTCTCGTTGTATCTTATCAACGCTGGAGCGTCGTCGTATGCATTCCCACGCTGGAGCAGTGTGAACGAGGAAAAATCGGATTTCTTTGATGACTGCCCTTATAAAATTACCCTTCCGTTTGAGGCTGATTCAATATTTTCTGTACCTCCGTTTCTGTTAATCCTACCAATGCGGCAATCGTGTCCACTTCTATACCCCTCTGTTTAGCAGCAATGATCGTTTGACGTTGTTGAGCCAATGCCTCATTCCGTCCTTTCTCCAGTCCTTCTTCCAGTCCTTCATCTCGTCCTTCATCTCGTCCTTTTTCCCATCCTTCTTCCAGTCCTTCATTCCGTCCTTCATCTCGTCCTTCATCTCGTCCTTCATCCCGTCCTTTTTCCCATCCTTCTTTCAATCCTGCATCCCGTCCGACTTTCTGACCATCCATCCATCCTTCCTCTGCAAAACGGACTTTCGCCTTTTCCCAAGCCGCTTCATCCTTAATTTTTTCCAAGAGAGCGGGATCAATCGTCTTTTTACGAATGTCTTCGATCATCCCTTGAAATAGCTTTTCGCTATAGCGGCTTTCTTCTATCTTTCCATCTAATGAATCGTCAATAAAGTCAAGCCATTTGCGTACCGCAGACGGGGTATTTTCATTCACATTGCGTGGGGAAAGAAAGACAAGGCGATGGGGATAAACAGGCACTTTGTTTCCCCATTCGTCCACTGGATTCATATCGCTAATCGCGCAACTGAAATTGACGCTACCATCACGCGGGACACTGGTTAACACGACGATGGTGTAAACCGTGCGCTTAAAATCGTATTCCTCGAAACCGCCTACCTGTTCCGCCAAGCTGATCAGGTGATAATAAAGAAAACGGTCAAAGAAATCGTCTTCTTTAACATGTTGAATTTCAACAATAATTCGCTTTTCTGTATCTTCTGCAAAGAGATCATAGCGACTGCGTACAAAACCGATCGGTTCTGGATACTCATATTCCGTATGCACTTTGCTGACATTCAAGTCAATGCCTAGCACATCTTTAGCAAATTGATTAAAAATGTCAGGTTGACTGAAAACACGTTTAAACATGGCGCCATATTTGAGCGGAATGACTTCAATCATCGTTATTTCTTCATCAGTCATCGTTATTTCCTCATCTGTTATTAGTTTTAATGACGAGCGATTTTTTTTAAAATCGGATTTCTTTGGTGACTGCCCTTATAACTGATGTGACGCAAGGTGCTTCCAAGTTCCACCGATGAAATCGGTGGAATTGAGATGGAATTTAAAATTGAGAAGCACCCTGCGTAACATCAAAATCAAATCGTTTCGAGGTTTCCGCTTCAAAAAACGGAAACCTCGAAAACTAAACCTGTCAGGTTTGATGCAACATTGTCGAAGTGATTTCATTTTCGAGGTTTTAGTTTTTCTTCAAAAAACTAAAACCTCGAATTAATAGGCAATACACCCGTCAATTAAGGGTTTGAATGATATGGCACATAAATTGCAATATTGATTCCCTTTTACCTTTGGCTATAATAGGCATTGCCCAGAAGGGATAGTCATCATAATCTGCCCTGTGAAATGATAAAAAGACTTATTCTAGCAGTTTTCTATCTTTTTTTCACCCAATTATTAATTTTTAATATTAATTTTAATTGTTATTTTTTCATCAAGTTAAATTTAGAATTTAAAATTATTAATATCTCAAATGATCTATTTTCTGAATAGGAATACGCCATAAACAGGAAATAAAACATCAGCAAAACAAATTTCAAATTGGTTTCCAAAAAAATACCAATGAGTAATTATTGCTATAAACACAAAACGAAAGAAAATAGATATATTATGATAATAGCTTTGCCAAAGGATTTTTGGCGAAGCTATTATTATGATAATTGGATTTGTTGCTTTAATATTTGAGGTATAAAGCAATATCAAATTTAATTAGAGACAACTTATGACTGGGATAAATTTATGACTAAAGAAACTTCACAGCCTGTTAAAAATAATGATGCAACTAGCAAAACGCCAAAACGAATTGATGAACATATCGTAGAAATCGTCAGCGATTCTGGAGAAGGCGCACAAAAAGCAGGACAAACATTTGGTACTATCAGCGCGAAAATGGGCAATGGTGTTTGGACAGTTGAAATTATCCCTGCCGAAATTCAACCACCAACACGTTCACCTGCTGGTGCAAGTGGTATTCGTGTTCGTTTAGGCTCCCATTACATGACTAATATGGGAGATGCCGCTGATATCGTCGTGGCACTCAACGAGCAAGTGCTTTATTCCCGTATCGCCACACATGCCTATAAGCCGGGTACGGTGATTTTGCTCGAAAATAAATGGGAGACTGATCCTAATCCTGAGATTAGAGAACAATATAAAACCGCCGTCGCTGAATTTCGCGAAAATGGTTTGGTTGTTCACGAAGTGCCAATGGAAGAAGAATGCCTTAAACACACGCCCAAGCCTCGCCTGGGCAAAAACATGTTCGTGTTGGGTATGCTCTGTCACATCTATAGTCGGGATTTAGAAAGGGGCAATAATGAAATTGAAGCGACTTTTGGACGAAAGGGCAAAAAAGTCGTTGAAATAAATCAAAATTTGCTCAAAGCCGGTTATGATTTTGCTCAGGGAAATCTGGACTATTGGTATGAAATTCCACCTTGGAAGCGCGACTCAACAGATCCTTTAATTGTCAACAACGGTAATCAAGCTGTGGGATTGGGAGTCATGGCATCGGGCATGGATTTAGTGTCCATGTACCCCATCACGCCTGCCACATCGGCATCACATTATCTCGCTGAGGTTTATGATAAAGTCGGCGGATTTGTACACCAAGCAGAGGATGAAATCGCCGCAGTTGGATTTGCCATTGGTTCCTCGTATGCGGGTAAAACGGCTTGTACCATCACTTCTGGACCCGGTTTGGCATTGAAGACAGAATTTCTTGCACTGGCTGTGATGACGGAAATTCCGCTGGTTGTCGTTGTGGTACAACGAGGTGGTCCTTCGACTGGCTTGCCTACAAAAGTTGAACAAGGGGATTTACTGGCTTCCTTATATGGTGAACCCGGTGATACGCCGAAAATTGTCATTGCCGCAGCCACAATTGAAGAATGTTTTCATTTTGTGATCATGGCACGCAAACTGGCTGAAACATTTCGCACCACCGTTATCCTGCTAACAGATGCTAATCTCGCCACTGGGGTACAGCCCTATCCTCGTCCAAAAGCAAAGGCGGAATGGATGGCTGCACCGATAGATCAATCGGATTGGAAAAAGGGAGTGCCGCCCTTTGATTGGGATGAAGAAACGGGATTATCTCCTCGCCCCATCGTTGGACAAGCAGGCGGACAATATGTGCTGACCGGATTAGCACATACGAATAATAGTAAAGTGGCTTATGATCGTGAATCCAATCAGCGTGGTTGCAATATGCGTAGCCGCAAATTAGCGACTTTGTATAGTACATTGAAGCCGCCAAAAATACATGGTGATCAGGAAGGTGATTTGTTGGTTGTCGGCTGGGGTTCAACTTTGGGCGCAATTGAAGAAGCCGTTGAAAAAATGCGTGCAGAAGGGCATAAAGTCTCTTCGTTACATCTACGCTTTCTCTCTCCACTTGAACCAGGGTTAAAAGAGATATTTTCCCGCTTCAAGAAGGTTTTGACTGTCGAAATTAACTATAGCGATGAAGCCGATGCACCGCTCATCGAATCCGGCAATAGACGTTATTCACAACTGGCTGTACTTCTCAGAACACAAACTTTAGTTGATGTGGATTGTTGGGGCAATGTCTATGGACAACCGATGCAACCTGGGTTAATTTGTGAAGAACTTTTCCGTCATCTCAATGCAATGAAAGGAGAAAATTAATGTTTGGTTTAAAAGCAGATTGGTCTCTTGATATTAAACAGCGTTATTTCACTTTGGGCGATTATATTGGTGGAGAACCTCGCTGGTGTCCTGGATGTGGTGATCATGCTGTACTGACTACCGTACAACGCATTTGCCGCGATAAACAATTGCCACCTGAAAAGACGGTAACCGTTTCTGGTATTGGCTGTTCTAGTCGTATGCCACATTACGTTGGCACTTATGGTTTTCATGGCATACATGGACGTGCGTTGCCTGTTGCTTGTGGCATTAAATCCCGTCGCCCAGAACTGGATATTTGGGTTGCAACAGGAGATGGCGATTGCTATTCTATCGGTGCTGGACATTGGTTACATGCTGTGCGCTACAATATGAATATGACCGTTTTGGTTTTCGATAACAGTATTTATGGTTTAACGAAAAAGCAAACATCGCCTACTACGCCAATCGGATTTAAAAGTAATACGCATCCAAAAGGTGCTATTTTAGCACCACTAAATCCCCTGACGGCAACTTTGGGAATCAGCAATGTCTCATTCTTGGCTCAAACCATTGATTGGAATCCAGTGCACCTCTATGAAACCATCAAGGCGGCACATGATCATCGTGGTTTTAGTCTCGTGAACATTATTCAACGTTGCCCCGTTTTCTCACCAGAGGCTTTTAAACACTTGCAAGAGGATCCATCTAACTTATTGTTGCTGACGCATGAAAAGGGCATCCCAGTAGAAAAGAATATCTTACGCCTCTTTCCGAATCAGCAAGAACATGATCCGTCTAATATGTCGGAAGCGTATGATGTTGCATTACCTGAATTGCCTAAACCGGTTGGTTTGCTCTATCACAACCCTGAAGTGCCATGCTACGAAGATTTTTCGAGCGTGGGCAAAGATATGGGGGTAGAAGAAAAATTGGCAGGTTTGAATACGGCACTTGATCAGTTTGCTATCTAGTTTTTTTCTTAGACCTGACAGGTTTTGGAAACCTGTCAGGTCTGTCGTTCTGTCGTGAGTTTGAGACCTGACAGGTTTTGGAAACCTGTCAGGTCTGTCGTTCTGTTGTGAGTTTGAGACCTGACAGGTTTTGGAAACCTGTCAGGTCTGTCGTTCTGAAGGACTAATTAACGATAACCCCGCAAATACTGCCATTCAAAGAAACGTTTCCCCCAGTTTAGAATGGTCAATTTCGGCAGGAGTAGCGTCCGTTTTGAATTACGATGGACTAACATGCCTTTGCCAAGTGTGTCAACGATACAAATGATTTCCGTTTTGAATTGATGATCAACATTTTGCCCTTTTTCATCGGCAATCAAATTTTTTGCGGCGGCGATGGCTTGTAAATCCGCCATGTGTGCTTGTTTTGGCATCCAATCTGGGCCTGGGAGATTCGCTGCGTCGCCGACGACATAAATTTTCTTGAAGCCTAATACACGACATTGGGCATCGCCTTTGATAAATCCCCCTTCTGAGAGTGGCAAGCCACTGTTCGTCGCCCAAGCGGGTCCTGTCATGCCCGGCATAAAGAGGGTTAAGTCACTTTGGAGACTGCCGCTTTCTGTATGCACAGCGTCTGCGCTAAATCCCTTTATTTTATGGCCTAAATGGGTGCGGATGTTGTATTTTTTCATTTCGCCTAATATCGCTTTGACTGCTGATGCGCCTAAACGTTTTCCGGGTTCAGGTGCGGGGCTGAAAAAGACTAATTCAAATTTGTCACGGCGTTTTTGCTTTCGTAACAACGTGTCTATGCCAAACAGAAATTCAAAGACGGGTCCACCGCGCATGGCGACTGGCTCTTTGGGGTTGCTGGAAAAGCCAAATGCTAATGTACCACCGTCAAGTGCTGCCAGGCGATCACTGTATTTTTTTGTTGTGGCATAACCTTCACAGGGCAGACAAACCTGTTCTATCCCAGGTAGTTTTTTTATGAATCTTGCCCCAGTTGCAATAATGAGGTGATCGAATGGCACAGTTCCATTATCGGTTTGCACTTGTTGTGCGTTTGGCTCTATGCCTGTTACAGAGCCTTGGTGATATTGTACCTGCTGACGTTTGAAAAATTTATCCAATGGTATCGTTAAATCTTCTTCATTGCGAAGTCCAGCCGGTACCCAAATGAGACTGGGAGAATAAAAGAGTACGGGTTTTGGAGAAATTAAAGTGATTTCATCACGATAACCTTGTTTTCTAAGCGTTTTAATAGCGGTTAGCCCACCAAAACCGGAGCCAATGACGACAGTTTGAGACATAATTATTCCTATTTTTGTGTTCTTGTTTGAATCAGAATTTGAGAATTTGAGAATTTTCTGAATAAATTAATGGAGGTTTAAGAAATCCGATTTTTTTCAAAAATCGGATTTCTAAATCTAAATTTTTTAGTAACAGGGCAACCATAAAGGATTGCCCCTACAATATTCTTATTAATATGGACGAAAATCTTCTGATGTAGGCTGCACCCCCTTGTGGTTGCTCTGAGTAGTTACAATGTTTTATTCTGAAAATTCTATTCGAGGCTCGAATATTCTGAAAATTCTGATTCAAAGAATTTACTCTAATATTTTTTGAATCTGTTCAAGAAGTTGATCGAATTCAATCGGTTTAAAAACAATAGTGCCACCCAACGCTTGCACACCGTCTTCAATTTCTGATTTATCCATACTTGTAAATGCCAGCACAGGTGTATCTTGTTTAGCGTCTTCTCGTAGCCAGCGTAAAAAACCCATTCCGTCTAATACAGGCATCATCATATCAAGAATAATCAGATCAGGGTTCAGGGTTTTCAACTTTTCTTTAGCATCCTCACCATTAGTGGCTTCAAATACCTCATAACCGACTGATTTGATGTAGAGACCAACAAGCATTCGTAAGTCATCATCATCATCAATCATCAACACCTTTTTGGCTTCATTCATTTTTAGATAAAACTCCTTAAACGTAATTCAAAAAACATACCGGTTCCCACCTGACTTTCAGCCTTCAATGTTCCTCCCCAAAGTTTGACGACACGGATTGCGCGACGAATTTCTTTGAATTGTTCTGAAACGTCAATATTGTTAGAAAAGAGGTACTCTTGAAAACGTTTATTGGGAATCCCAAAACCGACATTCTTGAAGGTATAAGTCATCTTTTCATTCCGTTCTTCCATCTTTAGGGTAATTTCTGTATTGGAGACGGCATCATCAATAAGCAATGTGAAGATACTGGCGATAACCAATGATAGTTCATTGGGGGCTGCAAAGACAAGACTTACTAATGCGGGTAAACCACTATTCGGTGGCAATTTAACCTGTCGTTTCATCGCAAATTCAGCTAACTCTTCTATTGCTTCTAAAACAGGTTCTTTCGCATCGACGGGATAAGTATCAATAGTCGTCGTTTTTGTGGTATCCATTTTAACCTTCAGTTGCGCTTCGACTTCTTTCAGGATTTTCAAATACCCATTGACTTTTCCTTGTAAAATGCCGGCAACCATGCGCTGTTCTTGTTTGGTACTTTGTTCCCTGCTGAGTAATTGACTCGCGCTTAAAATAGATTGCATATCATTGCGAGATCGGAAAATCAGTCGTTCTGCCAGTTTCTCTTTGAGCGTACTTTGTAATTTCTTTTGAGTCACATCAACTAATTGACAGAGTATGCCTTGTTTGACTTTTGATTCTGAATCTTCAACCATTTCTTGATCATAAAACAGTTGCATATCAAGAATTAAATGACGCTCAATTGGAGCGGTCAATTTGACTTGTTTGACGATTTTTTCCTGATCTAATAAAACATAACGAATATCTTGCCGTGCGGTTTCTATATCAATCTTCTTAACAGTCATCAGAAAGCCCAATATGTTCATTTTATGAATGTTCAATCCAAACGTTTCTGATATGGCATTCATACGTTTGTTCACTAGGAGTACGGTGCCAAACACATCATAGATAATGATTGCTGTTTCCAAGCCATCCATGATATGTTCTAAGACTGATAACCTGTTTTTTAGTGTAATAATGGAATTATCCAGTATTTTGTCAACCCGATGCTTTTTAAAACGAACATAACGGTTTAAACGGTTTTTATCCTCTTGAGTGCGTAATAGCGATTGTTCTCGGTAGTAAAGAGACTGCCCCATTTGATGAGCCAGATCGTTAATGCTTTCTTCAAATTGTTTTTTGTCAACCAGTTTGACAGATTCAATCGTTAATATCCAGAATCCGAATGGTTCTCCGCTAAAAAGCAAGGGAACCAAATATTGTTCTTCTGCGACATTAAGCGGGTTTAGCAAGGGTTGCTTTAAATGAATAGCCTGTTTTATTGCTGTTGTATAAGGTTTTCTGTTGTAATGACGTTTGTTAAGCTCTGTCAAAGAACAATTCAATGTTTTGATTTCTTCAATCTTATTATGACCAGGCGACCATTCTAATATAATTTGTCGGTTTAATTCCAGAATATCATTGATCATGATAATGATCTGTGACCAATATTCGTCTGTTGTAAAATTTGACTTGACGCTTTCATTAATCTTAAAGGAACTTTCTATGAGCGTTTCCTGTAGGAAGGTTTCGGCGGCTTGAAATGCTTTATTTTTTAAATCAATCCAATAGAGTAAAACTTGGGCAATGATCATTTCTCCAATGGGAAGAGCAAAATGGGCATAGTGATATAATAGCCAAGTGAATGCGATATAAACCCCTATAAAAAATAGGGTTAATCGAAAGGAGCCGCGATCAGTCAACCATCGGTATAGAATGACGTTAGTTATCATAAGAGCTAATAACAATAGAAACGTTATTTTGATATCAGGAATCTTTACTTGCTCATCACTCAACAGGGTATTTAAAGCCAGTGCATGGTATTTTGGGATTGAAATCGTTGTCAAGGGGGTATGTAATCCAAGGCTTTCGCGAGCAAAACCCACTATAACGCTACGTTCTTGAACGAGTTCACTGACTAAATCGCCGGCGATAATTCTTTCTAACTTGATTTGAGGTAATGAATCAATTCCACCAAAATTAACGCGGTATGGCGCGTCAGTCTTCTCTATCAGTGGAGCCCCTAGAAAATATTGTGCTGCAAGCATTTCTAGCGCAGGCCTGGTTTGTCCATCGACTTGAAAAGCACTATGTTGTTGACTGTGAATACCAAGAAGGGTATGTGGCGGAATGTCTGTCAAGCCAAAAAGGGGTTTTTTAAAAGTAATATCCGTACAATTATAATGGGATTCCCAGTTTTTATCTATTAAAGCAGGTTCAAAATGACGCAAACTTCGGGCAAAAAAGACATTGCCATATTGCAGGGCACGACAATAAAAATCATTGGAAACCGCCGAAGGCATAAAGGTAAAAACCACTTGTTTCGCGTTTTTCTCTTCTAAAGTATTCAATAAGGTTAACCAAGTGTCATCGCCCTGTTCATGCGTTTCTGGCGGCGCTTCAACGAGTAACACCTTCATCGCTTGCGGTTTTGGGTTATAACGTTCAACAAAGTTATAAGCCAATTCATTTAGTGATATAAAGGTTTTAAAAAAACTCAACAGGGTGAGACTAATGGCAATCAGCAAACTATAAAAAATCGTGTTTGTTAATTTTTCTTGTTTTTCGTATGTCCACATAAACTGATCTCATTGTTCCACCGATTTCATCGGTGGCTATTCACATTTCACCCCGTTGGGGTTAGTTTCAACCCCGAAGGGGTTAAACATGAACCTATCCCACTATTCATTTTTGAACTTAGAAATCCGATTTTTTCCAAAAATCGGATTTCTTAACCCTCATTTTTTGGTTAAAAACCAAACGATTTTTAGTCATGGTTCCACATTTTTGAATAGTGGGATAGGTTCATGAATAGCCACCGATGAAATCGGTGGAATTTAGGTGATCTTCAAATTGGTTCTTATTTTTTGTTCGACACAGGTTTTATATCCTTATGTGGCATAAATAAGCCGCAGCCTATTTTTTTACCATCCCCTAAACCCTGCTCTTGTAAAATGATCGACTCTTCTGGTTTCAGATCGGCAATCATTAAACGACGAGTGAATAATTCGCCATCTGGCATTTTAAAGCGATGGGTTTTCCCACATAATGCTTTACGACAGTTAATGCCTTTTTCTTGCATTTCTGCAACAAGCGTATCTAAAAAGGCTTCTTCATCTTCTTCAGGATCAGCTTGGATATATCGCGCAAATACGACGGGCATTTGAAGGAATGATTTTGGTTTAGCATTGCCTATCTCAATTGAATAGCCCGCAACATCTAGCGTCATGCCGCTGAGTGTCTGTGCCTCTGCGAGGCGGTGTTGAGGCAAGCGTAGCGTCAATTTCGTTCTGCGCGATAAATAGAAGATGGCATCTGGCGATTCCGGGGGATTCCATCCACTACCTGATTCTGCATTATGGATCAAATGCAATCCCGCCTGTGATTCTTGCTCAAACCAAGGTAATGTTTTAGAAATCGCTTGGGAGAGGGGATAAGCATGATCGACAGGCAAACAACGAGATTTTATGTCAAATACGAGATCAGACACTTTTTGTGAGATTTTTTCTTGAGGTGTTTCTTCTTGCCACAACATAGTCAGTTATCCTGTGATTTTAGTAAAAGGCGGCTTCTAAACGATCTTCCCAATTTTCTGGCGTGTCTGGAAAAGGTGGGATCACATCCATACGGAAAAAACGTTCACCCGTTTCAGTTTGTTGTTTAACGAGTTTGACTAATTCATCAAAATTTTGCAGATCGTGATGTTTCATAAGTAGTTCGCTTAAATATAACATTTTATTGATTTCCGATACATTTTTTGAGAGATAATTAGGATTGATGTACTGAGTACAACGGATTTTAAAAAACGTTATGATCGAGGCTAAAGTTTTTTGAAGAAAAACTTTAGCCTCGATCACATTAACGCTATGAATTTATTATATTTAGGAGCCTCTTGCAAAACTCTTTTCGAGGTTTCAGTTTTTTGAAGAAAAACTGAAACCTCGAAATCTATTGCACAGGTTTAAGAAATCCGATTTTTGAAAAAAAATCGGATTTCTAAGCTCGAAACACATGCGATGTTTAAGAAATCCGTTTTTTTCTCAAATCAGTTGTACTCCGTTAGTTGTATAGATGTTCATAATAACAAAGAATTGACGATTTGTTTTCGATATTATCTTTGAAAATTCACCTCGAAACCATTAACCATTGCTATAATATGCCCGATCAACTCATAGATCAGTTTAACCGAAAAGTCACTTATGTGCGTATCTCTGTCACCGATCGTTGCGATTTTCGCTGCGTTTACTGTATGAACGAAAAAATGACTTTTATGCCCCGTACACAACTATTGACTTTGGAAGAATTAGAATGCTTAGGAAGTGCGTTTGTCGAATTAGGGGTTACACGAATTCGTATTACTGGGGGTGAGCCATTAATACGCAAAAACATATTACAACTCTTTCAAAAGTTTGGCAAGTTAGAGGGCTTAAAAGAACTCATGCTGACAACCAATGGCTCACAATTGGTTAAAATGGCACAACCGCTGCGAGACGCGGGCGTTAAACGGGTTAATATCAGTCTTGATACCTTAAAACCTGCGCGTTTTCAACAAATGACGCGCTTTGATAAATTAGATGTGGTATTGCGTGGCATTGACGCTGCTATTCAGGCGGGATTTGAACGGATCAAAATTAACGCGGTGATTTTAAAAAATCGTAACCATGATGAAGTGATAGATTTAGTACAATTTGCTGTCGATAAGGGAATTGACATCAGTTTTATCGAAGAAATGCCCTTGGGTAATATGGGTGAACGTGATCGCGCAGAAGCGTTTTATTCAAGCGCCCAAATTCGTCAAGCACTTCAAAAGTCATTTACTTTAGAACCCAGTTCTGAAACGACAGCGGGACCTTCTAGGTACTATCGTATTATTAATACGAACACGCGCGTTGGTTTTATTTCTCCGCATAGCCATAATTTTTGTGACACCTGTAATCGCGTGCGCGTGACGACAGATGGTCATTTGCTATTATGTTTAGGGCAAGAACATTCGGCAGATTTGCGGCGTGTCATACGCGAAAATCCGGGCAATATTGTTCTGCTGAAACAAGCGATTGTCGAAGCCATCGCTCTTAAACCCAAAAATCATGAATTTGAACTTGAGGGCAAGCCACAGATTTTGCGCTATATGAATGTGACGGGTGGTTAGGTTATTTTAAAATTTCCCATCAGAATTTTCAGAATTAAACCTCAAATCATTTCTCATGTTTTAATTAAGTTGTTGATTTTATTATGTTTATATAAATATTCTCAAATTCTGATTCAAAATTTAATGTAACTACTCAGCGCCTTGAAATGGATTTCAAGGCGCTGAGTAGTTACAATTTAATTAAAAAGCATCGGATGTGATCTTGGAATAATACATCTAAACTCTTCTTTTTCTATATCATTAATAAACTTGATATTAGGATTAGTTCGTAATACCCTTTTGATGCCACTACCTCTACCACTATAGTTTAAAACATATCTAGCAATAGAGTTTAAAATGGGATTTCTATGTATAGAGATACCTCTTTTAATCTTATCAACCGTTAGTGAGTTAGTCAGTTTGCCGGGATTTATAATCTCAATTCTATCATCAAACATAACAATTTTGATGGGTGCATTGATGTGGTAATCTCTATGAATCAAAGCATTAATAATCAGTTCACTTAAAATGACTTCATCAATTTCTAGTTTTCCATTGCTGTTAAAATCATCTTCAACTTGATAATGTTTCAGTTGACTAATAATAAACCTTCGACTATCTTCATAGAGGGTTTTAAAAGTCCCTTTGAGCCTTGTTTCTGATAGATAATGGTTAGATGAAATATCATGACCAACAATATAGACACAATCAATATAAAATGATGGGCTAAACTTTTGTGGCATCATCCCAAAGATAAGATTACCTGCCAATGTCAGGTGAGAACCATCCATAATATTATAGTTGTTAAGTATGGTTTCCAAATTCAATTCACCATTCTTGATCAACTCATATATATCACTATCCTCATTTGCGACAAATTGATAAAATAATTCTATATTTAGATCCGTTTTATCCGTTTTAGGTAGCACCTCTTCATCAGCATATAATTTTTTGGCTTGTGCAAAGAGTCGCCTTAGTTCATCAGGAGATATCTTTCGTTTATCGCTTCCGGCTTTAGTCAGATAAATCCCTTTGTTTGTGGAGTACGGTTTACTAACTCCCTCTTCAATCTCAATAACCAATATCTTTTTCTCTTCTATATTCTCAATAGTAACCAGAGGATAGATAGGCGGAGTTATATTATCATTAATAACATTGCCAATAAGCTGATTAAGTCGCTTAATATCCGCTGTTTCTACTCCAATAATGACACTATTATCATCAACCCCAATTATCAACAACCCACCTCTTGCATTTGAAAAAGCGACTAGCTCTTCGGCGAGTTTGTTACTGTTAGTTATATTTACCTTGAACTGGGTATAGCTATCTTCTCCATTTTGGATTTTGGTTTTTAAGGCAGTTAATTGCATTTTAGTTACCTGAGTCATTAAGGAACAGTCATAAAATCACTTGTATTTTTAGAATTCAAGGTTTGAGTTTTTTTTTCAAAAAAACTCAAACCTCGAAGCCAGTTTCTTCAAGAAACTTGGTTTCTCATCATTAATGTGCAGCGAGTTATTTTGGTTTCGTTCCTAAGTTAAGGCTTTGTACAGAAAAAAAATATAGATGTTCAAAAAAGAGCGAGGCTAAAGTTTTTTGAAAAAAACTTTAACCATTAATAATTAACCATTGCTATCTTTTCTAAAAATCTTCTGAATAGGTAAATGAATATCCATCATTTCATCAATGACTTCGGTAGAATCCATACCAAAAGTTTTGAAGTTATTCGGTTGCGAATACACGGCTACCGAGTTTTTTCAAAAAATTCGGTTTCTCTTTAATGGCAAGAAACCAAGTTTCTTCAAGAAACTTGGTTTCTCTTTAATGGCAAGAAACCAAGTTTTTGCCAAAAACTTGGTTTCTGCTACTCTACGAATCATTTAGGATCACTATAGTATATAAAACTTTATCATTTTCTGTAGAATTAGAAATCCGATTTTTGAAAAAAATTGGATTTCTTAAACCAGAGAAATTGAATGGAAAACTATGAATTTACTCAATTTATTAATACTACTCTCTCTATTTACTGTCGCCTTATTTTTTCGGATAGGAAATCGATATTACGCGGGTTGGTTTGCTGTAATTGCTTACGCCATGCAATTAATTGTCCTTATCGGCTTATGGGATAAACTACCTATTGCCTCGTCTTTCTCCTTTATTGTATTAGACAACCTAATCCATTGGGAAATGACGGGGTTAGGTTGGTACTTCGCCATTATCACAGTCGGCGTAGCATTATTCACGTCAATATATACTGCGGGTGAATGGGGAGAAAACCAAAAAGACAGGCGCGTACAACATATCGCAATGGCGACGAATGTCTTAGCGATGTTAATTTTACTCTCAAGCGGCGATTTTATTAGCCTATTTATTGGCTGGGAATTAGTCAGTTGGGCGAGCTACCTGATTATGGTTCACCATAGTAGCAAAGCCGCCGATGCCGCTTTTCGTTATCTCATCTATGCCATGAGCGGCGCAATGGCAGTAATAACGGGAATTATCCTTATTTATGTCCAAGTCGGTTCTTTAGAATATGCCGCTTTCTGGAAAGCAGTACCTGATTTACCGACTTCAACATTATGGGCATTAGTATTACTCCTTGGTGGTGGATTCTCAATCAAAATGGCTATGATGCCTTTTCACCTGTGGCAAGCAGACGCTTATGCTGAAACGCCAGGTGCAAATGCCGCATTTATCAGTGCCATTGCAGCCAGAATGGGATTATTTGCTTTAATCTTAATTCTGTTCAAACCGCTTGTCGTATCGCGTCTCGTAGAAATGAATCTGCCGTACTTTGGGAACTATTTTGAGTGTGTATAAATTGATTCACAATATTTTCTTAGGGCAATTGCGTAAAGAACACTATACGCTTAAAGAAGTCCCTTGGACGATGTCTCTGTCTATGCTCATATTAGCAGGTATTGCTTTTATCACAGGCGTTATGCCTGGACTTCCCCTTTATTTAGTCGATAAAGCACAAATTGCTTTAGGCTACGCGCCTCTGGCTCATCACTTAGGCGGTGTCAGTTGGGCAAACGGCAGCCTCAATATGCTTTGGGTGAGTGGTATTTTCTTCTATGGCGTTGGTATAGGCGCGATTATCTTCTTCCTGGGTAATAAACGCTTTATTACTCACCAATGGGATAACTACGCGGGCGGACATTTTCTCTCTTCAGATGTGCGCTATAATTTCACGCATAATTTCTATCCTGGCACAATGCGCGTGATAGGTCCTTGGTTCAAAGGAAGCATTGTCAAATTAGAGCAAGGTTTGATCAACCTCACAGAAACTCTAGCAGGCGCATTCCATAGTTTTTACCGCCTCAGTTACACGCCATTTTATTTGTTGATTGTTACTGTATTGGCTTTGGCGTGGATGTTTTAATGTTTTTTAGAGGAACAGCGAAAAACCTCTGAGGTTTCCAAAACCTCAGAGGTTTGGCTACAACGAAATTAATGGCTCCAACGAAAAACCTCTGAGGTTTCCAAAACCTCAGAGGTTTGGCTACAACGAAAACCTAACCATTCACCATTCACCATTCACCATTGATTATCATGGCACAAAAAAATAAAGTGATTGCCGTTATTGTCAATTACAATAAACCCTTTGATACGTTGCGATGTATTAAAGCGATTTTACAAAATAGCCAAAAAACCTCAACGATTATTGTGGTTGATAATGCTTCCACTGATAATTCCGTCTCCATCTTACAAAATCATCATCAGATAGAACTGATTATCAATCAGCAAAATAAAGGGGGAAGTGGCGGATTTAATACTGGCATTGAGGCTGCCCTTAAATATAACCCAGATTATGTCTGGTTATTAGATGATGATGCTTATCCAGATTCCCATTATTTACATTTTGCTTTGGCTACCTTCAGCCAATATCCAGATACTGGAATTGTAGGAGCACAACTTTTGGATATTGATAATCATAATATTATAGTCGAATTGGGAGCCAATATTTGTTGGGATCATATTGGTACAATACCCATTGGCAGAAGAAAACAGCGTATAAGCCAACATTATACCTTGCAAGTCGATTATGTGCCAGCTTGCTGTATGTTGATTTCTCGTCAAGTATTAGAAACCGTTGGGGGATTAAAAGATTTCTATTTTCTTCATTGGGATGATATGGAATTTGGTTATCGAGTCAATCAAGAGGGTTTTTCAGTTAGAGTTAATACTCGCGCCATCGCTTTTCATAAATGTTATGATAAAGCACCCTCACCTACTATTAGGTATTATGATAACCGAAACAGTTTACGTTTCTATTTGTTTGATAGCCGACATGTTGGTATGAAACTGAGGGTTATCATTTATGATATTATTTGGACGATATTAACTCGCCCTTTTAGTAAAAAACCTTTAGAGGTTTATATTTTATATAAGGCATTAGCCGATCTTTTACGTGGCAAAATGGGAAAACTTGACAGCACTGCATTTTGGTGTTATAGAATATCCCATTCTAATCACTTTATTTTATCTAGCCATTTGCCATTAAGTGAACGGATTGTCATGGCAAATAACTTGAAACAACAACAACACAGCTTTGAAGTATTCGTGCGTGATGCTGCTGAAGAAAGCAAACTAGGCTCTCAATTCCCAGTGCGTCAAATCAATCATGGCTTAATGGCTCATATCAAATTATTTTTCAGCAACCTTTTTAATAGGAAAATATTAATCTCGACTGGCTATTACAATAAGCTGGATATTTTGTTTATACGACGTGCTTATTATGATGGTCAGAACTTGATAAAAAAGCCTTTATCGGTGAGCATTTTTTTTGACATTATACTAAACTCACTTAAAGAAGGTGAAAATAAATGATAAGTTGACAGAAAAACTCTGTGTGTCGCCGTTTTTTAATCCGTTCGCTAATTCGTTGTATTTTCTATCCAAAAGAGGAAAAATCATGGTAATAAATACCAAAATCGCGAAGATATTATCTGCGGGTAAAATCTTGACAGCCAGTTTACTCGGTATGAATAATACCGCGCAGGCTGTACCTTATGGTGATGTTCATACCTATCCTACGGATAATTGGGATCGCTCTACCGGCAACAGTATTATTTGGCACCCAGAGAAGGATAATAGTTTAACTATTAGCTTATTTGGTCCAAAAGGTACTGACTATTTAAGTGTCTATCGGATATTAGACATTGATACAGAGGAAATCCTCGTTGGTTTTACGCCATTTTTACAAGGCACTTTTCCTGAAAATGGTCGATTCACCAAAGTGCTTGATGATCTCGATCTCTCTGGTTTTGCCAACCAAAAGATTCAGTTTTTTATGATTTATACTGGCTCTTCTTATTATTACGGTTCTTCTGGCTACTCTCGTATTCGCATGAGCGAAATAGACAATATCTGCGTTTCAGATATTTATGTCAATTGTACAGGTTCCTAATTCAAAGAAATCCAATTTTTTGAAAAATTGGATTTCTTCTGATTTCAAAAAATCATTCCATTATCCGTTGTACTTTCAATTATTAAAATAATGAAGAATATATTTAAGATTCTACAAGGAACAACGTTTCAAAAAATCATTTTTGAATCCATCAGTTTAAAACAAGTTAATCAAGATGATGAAGCTTATAACCAGTTATTATCCAGTTCTGGCGTATTAGATTTTATTCATTGTGTGCCAAGTCACAGTGATATTTATTATAGTGCTTCAAAGCTCGCGGATTATGGATTGGATACCAAATCTTCCTCATTGATTTTTTTGATTGAAAAAAACCGCACTCAAAAAGCGATTGGTTTTAGTATTATCCACAATATTGATTTGGATCTGATGGAATGCGAAGTTTCATTTTATATCAATCCAAATCATCGCCGAGGGCGTTTGCCTCTAAATGCTTTTATCGCCTTGGCTGATTTCATTTATAGTGATATTAGGGTTGATAAACTCAATATTGGTACTTTTGAACCTAAAATTATCCATTACTTACGTCGTCTTGGTTTACAAATAAATCAATTCAATCATAACCGCAAAACCAGATTATTTTCTAACGAAACGGTTGATTATTTTACCTGCAAACTCGAATTAAAATCCTTCAAAAATAATTCCGTATTGATTCAATTTTGTCCCAAATATCACCAAAAATTTCGACAAAATAAACGAACAGAACAGAAAATCACAAATCTTGATTTACAAAATGCTCATCAAGAGATGTTTATTTCTAACGAAAAAATCAGGGATTTTTTTACAGAACTTAAAATGAATGAATCAAATCGGAGTTCAACGCTTTAGCTTTGGATTTTGGAGTCCATTCGAGGTTTCCGTTTTTCTTCAAAAAACGGAAACCTCGAATGCTTCAGCTTTGGGAATTGGAGTCCAACGCTTCAGCTTTTTCTCGTTCCCACGCGCTGGCGTCAATGCCATTAAGTTAAGGGCAGACACACAGGTAGGCCCCTACAAACCCCGCGTATTCTCTGGTTGTAGGGGCGAACCAGCGTGTTCGCCCTGGCTTAACTTAATGGCTTTGACGCGCTGGCGTGGGAACGCATTGGCGACGCACCAGCGTCGCGTGATCGATAAAGGCTGGAC
This sequence comes from Thiotrichaceae bacterium, assembly GCA_029939505.1. Lineage (GTDB taxonomy): Bacteria > Pseudomonadota > Gammaproteobacteria > Beggiatoales > Beggiatoaceae > QNES01. The sequence continues at coordinate 99,538 of JAOZSV010000001.1, forward strand.
GCTGGCTGGTGCGTCCCGAATGGATTCCCACGCCGGCGCGTCACTGCCATTAAGTTTTCGAGGTTTGAGTTTTTTTGAAAAAAAACTCAAACCTCGAAAGGAATATTTATTGGAATCCAAACCTTCAGATTTGGATAATTTAGCTTAAATATCAAAGATTTCCAAATCTAAAGGATTCGAGGTTTGAGTTTTTTGAAGAAAAACTCAAACCTCGAATGGACTCCAAGGCTTCACTTAATGGCATTGACGCCGGCGCGTGGGAACCAGAAAACAAGAAAATAATTTTTGCTCAGTTTCAGTTACAGAACAATATCTGTGAACCCAGTTTCGACGCACATATATATAACGCTGGCGCGTGGAGGAAACCAGAAAAATTTTATTTTTAGAATCAATTACAAATCATTGTTTTATAACTTATTGATTTAAAAGAATTAATTCTATTTAAAAAGAGGTATCATATCTAAAAACTTGACAATGTCAAGTTGAATCAGTAATATAGCTATGTGGGTAAACCCACTATTTTTTAATTTTAATCCTTAACTATTAGAAGGTGACGACAATGAAAAGACTCATACTTTTGATCATGACTATGCTCATGCTCATTTTTTCAGCACCCCTTTGGGCTGCAGGTGTGCTTGAAGAGTTTGAAAGCGGCTCTGGTGGCTTTTCAGAAGGGAATCGCTTTTCCGTCTCTGGTGGAAGGTTGACTTTTACGGGTGACGGAAGTGACATAATTTCCTTTGATGGATGGAATGGTGGTCTTAATCCAGGGGGATGGAGTCCTGCACCTAGCAACAGCAATTATTTTGACGATTTTGCTGTATATGTAGATGTGACTTGGTTAGGCGGTTCAGAAGATTATAGTTATGGTTTATCAGTGTGTAACCAAAAAAATGCGTCTGGAACGGCTGATAATGTCAGTTTTTTTATAGATGGGGTTGGTAGCAACACCGCTTACCATATAGATACTGTCAAAAACGGGGAATCTCAAACAGTTGTCGATTGGACCCTTTCAGATGCGATTATCCCTAATAGCACAAACGAATTGTCCATCTTTAAGTCGGGCAATTATTTGGTATTTTCTATCAATGATACAGATGTTGAAGAACTGGAGATAGATGGATGTTTCGGTGGTAGTGTTGCTGTCGGTTCTGCGAATTTGACCAATGTGGCTTTTGATAATTTCAAACTGTTACCTTTTTTCTCTGAATATTTTAGTAGCGGAATGGGAGAATTTCTTTCTAAGGACTTGTTTTCCGTTTATGATGGACAATTAGTTTTCCGCGGTGATGGTTCTGATGGCTTACAATCCTTAGCATGGAATGGTGGCTATCATCCAGGTGGTTTTCTTCCTAATCCTGGAGATAGCAACTATTTTGAAAACTTTAACGTTTCCGTTGATACCCTTTGGCTAGGTGGTTCAGACACGGGTACTTATGGTTTGTCAGTCTGCAATCATAAAAAATCGTCAGGTAGTCTAGATTATGTTATCTTTGTCATTACTGGAGATGGTAGTTACACTGTAAGTACCATTAGAAATGGGATTCATGAAAGATTGGTTGAATGGACAGACTCTCATTTAATTAATGCTAAAGGTTCTGATTACAACGAATTATCAATTACGAAGAAGGACAACAAGTTCTCCTTCTCTATCAACGATACGAAAGTGCAAGAATTGGAGATAGACGGATGTGTCGGTGGAAGTATTGATTTGGAAGCATCCAAAATAGTTAATGTGGCATTCGACGGCTTTTTTCTCATTGATTTGCCGTCAACGAAGAGTCCAACATCGACTCCAACTCCAACACTGATTAATCAACCCCCGGTTGCGAATTTCAGTGTGACTCCTTCATCAGGGAAAGCACCATTAACCGTTACTTTAGACGCTAGTGTCTTATCAATTGATCCGGATGGTACAATTACTCACTACCAATGGAGTAGTTCGGATGGTCAAACCGCAAGTGGTTCTGTTACCACAATGACTTTTAGAACCGTTGGGACTTATACCATAACTCTATCGGTCACTGATGATAAGGGAGCAAGCAGTAATTCATTTGAAAAGACGGTAACGGTAGAACCTCCTGATCTGACAGGAGTGACTCCTCTACCTTCTCATGATAATGAACCCACGCCACCAATTTCTGAAGGTGACTTATATCTGGCCTTTGAAGGTTTACAACCTTTTTATAATATCGGTGATAAAGTCATCGTTGACTTGGTACAAAAGGCTCATAGAAACCGGTTTGAACGAGTTGATCTTTGGGTTGCGGTTTATCTACCCAATCAAACATGGCTGTTCTTCACTGGCATACCGATGTCACCATATAGCCTTCAACCTCAAGCCTTTAAGAAGTCTATAGATAATCTTGATGAAAGTGCAAGGTTGTTGCCAGAATTTGAAGTATCTCCTGGCATGGGCGGAGATTACATATTTCATGCGGCCTTCGTGACCGAAGGGAAAAATCCGGTCACCAATGGTATGGCTATTAAGGAAAAGATCGAGAAAAAAACGACATTGCCTAATTAGCAGCCATCAGGTAACCAGATCGCCAGATCAAAGTACAACGGATTAGGGAATGGAACGGATTGATTCAGGGTTAAAGTTTTTCTGGTTCCCACGCTGGCGCGTTCATCGTACACAAGTATTTAAACAATTGAAATTAAAGGTATTATGTAGGCTGTTTTTTTGCCCACCACCTAATGGTGGGCAAGAAAAAGACCTTGCCCACCCTACATTCGTTCGTAGGGGCAGATTTCAAGGCTGAGTAGTTACTTAAAATTAAGGAGTTAACAATGCGAATTAAGAGTTAAAATAGGAGTTCGAGGTTTAAGTTTTTCTTCAAAAAACTTAATTCGAGGCTAAAGTTTTTTCTTCAAAAAAACTTTAGCCTCGAATCGAAAACGCTTCAGCTTTGGGCGGACTGGACTAACAAAGGTAAAGCGTTGTACTCCATTTTGACAAAGCTAAGGCGTTTTCGAGGTTTTAGTTTTTTTTCAAAAAACTAAAACCTCGAACTCCATTTTCAAAAAAAATTCAACTCTTAATTCGCATTAACAACAGCAAGCGTAGGGTGTATAAGCGGAGCGTCATACACCAAGATTATTTTGAGCGGTGATTTGTATGATTCATGCGATTTTTATGAATAAATAATCACATTAATCACAGTTCAAAAGATGTTGACGATTTATTTGGAGTTTAATACTTTAGTTTTGGACTGTGTTAGCCAAAGCTGAAGCTTTGGACTCCAACATTGCTAAACCGGAAGTTAGCAATAAATCAGCAAGCGTAGGGTGCATAAACGATAGCGTCATGCACCAAATATCGCCATCATGGTTTTTCGTCGTTAAATTGGAGTAAAAAAAATATGCGAGATTTTTCATCTTATGGAGCACCCAATAAAAAATCAGATTACTACGTACCCAGAGAAGCATTAATTACCAGTGCTATCAGGCAATTAAAAGGAGAAGAACTAGATGAGGGGGGACATTACATCACCGTCTGGGCCCCCCGTCAAACGGGCAAAACTTGGGTAATGCAAGAAGTGGTCTCAAACATTGAGCAAGACGATCAATTTGATGTCGTTTTTCTCAGTTTACAATTTCTTTATGAAGAGAAGGATGTTGATATAGTGGCTCAACTCTTTGCCCGGGAATTAATGGAAAAGTTGAATTTAGAACAACTAACCATAAACTCGTTAAAGGATTTTCATCGTTTGTTCAAACGAGGCACTCTCACTAAGCCTTTGATCTTGATTTTAGACGAATTTGATGCCCTTGAACCCGCGGTCATTGCTAGACTAGTTGCCGTGTTTCGTCATATTTATACCACTCGCCGTAGCCAAACCAACAAATCAACGGCGGAAAAAGATTATTTGTTACATAGCCTCGCTTTGATCGGGGTGCGTGCCGTCTTAGGAGTAGAAAATGTCAAAGGTTCGCCATTTAATGTCCAACGTAGCCTGCACATTCCCAATCTGACTCATGATGAAGCGGTTTACCTATTTGATTGGTATCAACAGGAGCAAAAACAACAAATTGAACCAGAAGTGGTGGAACGGATCTGGTATGAATTCAAAGGGCAACCCGGGCTGACCTGTTGGTTTGGGGAATTATTAACGGAAACTTATAATCAAGCGACTGATCAACCGATTACAATGACACTTTTTGAAGGTGTTTATGCGGCCGCCCTCAATTTGTTGCCCAATAACAATATTCTGAACATCATCAGTAAGGCTAAACAAGAGCCTTATAAACCTTATGTTTTGGAATTGTTCCAAACTAAAAAGAAAGTCAATTTTACTTATGATGATCCCACGATCAATTTTTTGTATATGAATGGGGTCGTTTCTATAGATGAAGTCAGTTTGACAGAACATTATGTCAAATTTCCTTGCCCATACATACAAAAGCGATTGTTCAATTATTTTGCCAGGGAGTTGTATCAAGAAATGGACGGGTTATACTCACCATTTGAGGATTTGTCGGATACCATTACAGATCAAAGTATTGATATCCCTCGTTTGTTACAACGATATGAGCAATATTTGCAAGCCAATCGAGAGATGGTACTGAAAGATGCGCTACGTCGAAAAAATGATCTACGTGTGTTTGAGGCGGTATTTCAATTTCATCTTTATCTTTATTTGGTGAATTTTTTCTGTAATTATGGTGTACAAGTTGTGCCAGAATTCCCGACGGGTAATGGTGCGATTGATTTATTAATACGTTATGCGGGGCAATTGTTTGGATTGGAATTAAAAAGTTTTGCCAATCAACCGGGCTATCGTCAAGCCCTCAAACAAGCGGCTAAATATGGTAAACAGTTAGGAGTGACTGTGGTTTGGTTGGTTTTATTTGTGGAAGCGGTTGACGATCAGAATCGTCAACGATTTGAAATGGTTTATACCGATAAGAAAACTGGGGTGGTGGTACATCCTTTGTTTGTGCAAACGGGAAGTTTGGTATAAGTCATGTTATTGTTGATATTAGACATTATATTGATTTAAGTTAAATGTTTGATTTTATTACATTTATCAGTTATGATAATTTAAAGTAAATCAATGAGTTACGTTAAATCAATATAAACTCTATTTTTGACTGGTGTATAACGATGAGCGCCCCTCGTTCCCAAACTCTGTGTATCGTTACCAACTCCACCAGCAAAACAGTTATCTTTAAAATACTTTTTATACAAACCTATAGCAATATCACCAGTACAATGTGTAGGTAGCACTTTTTGAACACCTAAACTTTGGAGACTTTTAATAGATTCTAAAATGGCATTTTCATCTTTATACATCAAATGAAATCCACCAATAGCCCATTTGATATCTTTATTTATAATCTTTTTAGCGACTTTGATAATATTTTGGATACCATAATGCCCACAACCTGTAATCACTTTAGGAAAATCATCGTCTATTATTAAAGATTGTTCAGGCATCTCTTCACCTAATACGCCAGTGCTATAAAGATTGTCAAAAAGTTTTTGTGGCTTTGTACCACAAACAATAACCTTTTTGGTTAACGTTTTTAAATCATTAATAAGATGTTTGGATAGTGATGATGGCGCAAATAGAGTAATCTCTTTGTTTAATTCTAAAATAGAATCAATACCACCTATATGATCCCAATGGGAATGTGTGATAAATAGATATTTTATCTCTTTTATATCAACATCCTTATGCTTCATATTTTGTAGCAATACTCTTCCATTACTACCTGTATCAAAAAGTAAATTGTACTTTTGAATGTATACACTAAATCCCCAAAGTGATTTACACTCTGAATTATAATTATAATTGTCAAATAAAATCTTCATCCGACTAAAAAAAACGGGTTAGTAAAGTGGGGTGGTTTCGAGGCTAAAGTTTTTTTAAAGAAAAAACTTTAGCCTCGAAAGGAACGAAGCGAAAACCTATCCTTGCTAAGTCAAACGACTTAGGGCTTGATGTTGATTTAACCTGACCGATTTTTAAAACGGGTCGTCAGGTTTATGAGTTGACATAAGGCTTGCGTTTGAGTACTTATTCATTGATGTGACGCGGGGTTCTTCTAAAATCTCAATTCCACCTAAATTCCACCGATTTCATCGGTGGAACTTGGAAGCACCTTGCGTCACATCAGTTATTCAGTAGATAGTTTACAATCACGATGAAAGAGTATTAACATCTGCAAAGATAATTCAATCGGATTTCTTGATTCGCCAAAGTCACCAATTTCAAATTTTTTTGCCCTTAAATTAGCAACCATTCAATATTAATAAACGAGTTTAGAAATCCGATTTTTTGAAAAAATCGGATTTCTCAATGGCCTGAATATTTCCGCCATCCAGCACTAATGTCCATTCGAAAACTGCTTTTAAAATCCCAAAGTTGATGTTGGATACCAAACAATGGGCATCTTGGAGTCCAACGCTTTAGCTTTGGAGGTGTTTCCGGATGGACACTAACAAAAAAAACCTGTCAGGTTTATGAGTTGACATAAGGCTTGCGTTTGAGTACTTATTCAATCACAAACATTCTCTGCTGTTCACCGTTTGGAAAAACCAGCATCACATCTTCTATGCCATCGCCATTCGCATCTGGAATAGATTTCACTTCTAACGCCTTTGCCGTGGTTTCGCCTTGAGTCACGAGATAATCCACAACGCCACGATAAGTCTTGCCATTCTGTTTGAAGTTTATCAATCCGAATGACTCTATCCTAACTGCTTTAGCGGAGGAGTACAATACGTCTGGCTGTGCGACGCTGGGAGAAATGATTTGCTGGCGCAAACCCCCTTCTTCATCGCTAAACACCAAATCGGTCAGGAATTGTCCACTCACTAAGGGTGATTGACCAAATCTCAGACCGATTTCCGCTTCAGACTCCAGTTCGACAGATACCCAATCAGGGCGTGCGCTGAACCATTCTCCCTCTGTGCCATAAATATGCAAGTTGCCATTGGTTTGCACGGTGAACTCCGTTAAACCGAATTGACTCAGGGCAGACAGTAACACGTTGGGCTTCTGTAACGCCGGATGTGTCAGCACTTCTAAGCCGCTTTCGGTGATAAATCGCACCGTTTGCGCGTCTTGCACTTCTAAGCCCGCGGTTGTCGTTGCCTTCTTGACAGATACAGGCAATACCGCAAAGCGTATCTGATCAAGGGTCAGTTCAAAATGACTTAATTCGGCATTTTGTCTGATAACCCAAGCATTGCTTTTGAGATCAGGTAAGGCGTTAATGGCAGATAAAATACCCTCGCTCGGCACTAATATATCAGCAGAGAAATCGGCACGTATAGGATAGTCTATCCCATGGAGTTCACCTGCTAATAATGTGGGTAATAAGCCAATCAGTTCACCGTTTGGAATTTGTTCAGAGTCGCTAAAGCGCACACCTTCACCTAATTCCACATCGTCACCCAATTCGACGTTTTCACCAATGATCACGTTTGTCAATCGGCTTCCCTTTTTGACTGCCAGATTCTTCAAAAGGGCAGGTCCTTCAGGATCACCGTTGATTTCACCTTGCACAGCACCACCATCAATACTACTGTTGGCTGCGAGGCGCACATTGATGAATACACCACCGACTTTACTATTATTGGTAATATTGCCGAACAACTCACCGCCTGTCAGCGAGGCACCTACAAACTCAAAGTCGCCGAGTCTGCCATTATTATCGATTTTGCCGGTCACTTTACCGCCATTGACGACAGCATTGACTCCAATCGTGACTTGGGAGATAATGCCATTGTTATTGACAGTCGCAGTGATCGTGCCGCCTGCGACACTGGCCCCTTCTTCAATGGTCGCCTCCGTTATCACTTGATTACGGTTGCTACAGCTTCCTTTAATCACGCCGCTGGAGGGACAAGTGCTTCCGCCACCGCCAATAGTGCTTTGTGAGGGAGTGGCACTTTCCTGAGCCGCTTGGACGACAATACTTATCTCTGTCGTTGTCACCAGAGTGGGATCACTTTGCGAAATGGCTGTTACCGTAATGACATTAGTTGCTTCGCGTGTCGATGGCAGTACCACATCCAAGGGCATTTCAACAGTACCATACCCTTCTATTTCAATGGAAGAAGGCAACTGGTTCAACGACCAACCTTTTTCGTTTTTGACGGTTATCAGGTAGGTATCCGCCTCTGGGCTATTGTTAGAAAGCGTCAAGTCTAAGGGCAACGTAACACCAGGCTCTCCAGATGAATCGCCGGAAGCCGTGAGGGAAACATCACGCATGATCTGACCACTGCTTATAACAACATTATCACCAGTCATGTCAGAGACGTTCATACCATCACCTAATATGATATCGTCAGCAAAGAGATTGACTTGACCATCCGCTTTCATGATCTGGTTGGTGCTGTCGCTCTTAATAACACCGCCTTCGCCAACTGATACAGTGAGATCACCAGTAGCAGTTATCGCGCCGTCATTGATACCGTTAAATTCAATCGTTGCGTCTTTACCACCAGCAAGAGTGACATCGCCACCATTTATCTCAGTATTCGCACCAGAGATTGAAAGGTTAGTTGGATCAATGTAAATTGCTCCGGGTGCTATCAAGATAACACCAGAAAATGTTTTACTATCAGCGATGAATCTCATGCCACCATAATACCAACTCAATGCTCTATCAAAAGCTTGGAAACGTGTGTCCTTTGCAGAGAAAGAGCTTATTGTCCCTGGGGTAACTAATGGACCTTTTTTACCAGCCTTCACATGGATGTGACCGCCCCATCCCATTGCTCCACCATTATAGGAATTGCCTCCTTTACCAGCACAGACGCTCCCATGTAGCCCACATGAACTTGGAGCCCAAGATTGAGTATTATTATCAAAGTCAGTATCACCTGCCCTTATGTAAACATGTCCACCTCGTTTACCATGGACTCCAGAACCACCATTTCCCGCAATAATTGTGCCGCTATTTTTAAATTTACCATTATAGTAGCAATAATAGTATGGAACGGCAATATTTTGGTTAAGGTTCTGTTTTCTACTGCGTATAGAAGACACCGGCTGCTCATCCAGTGCCCACCAAGGATAACACACTCTACCAACAATTAGGTTAACATCGGCACCAGGACGTGGACTCCAACAATACGGTTGTACTTGTATTGGGTCATTAATGCCTTTATTCCTTATGTTTGTGTTTTGGTTTGCTTGTGCTGCCATTAATCCGTTGCAACCCTTTTTACCCCTGATCGTACCTTGATTGTCAATGAACGTCTTGGCATAGACTCTCAATGGGGTGCCGAGTATATTATTGCTCACCAGCGTACCATTTGTATTAATACACAGAGCCTTCACATTGATCGTGGTTGATGGGGCTGTTACCGTGTGTCCATTATTAATCCGCACTATATCGTTTGGACCAGGAATACCGATAGCAGACCCTGGAGGTAGTTTCTGCCAAGTGCTTGGACTATTCCAATATCCACTTTGGACCGTTTCGATAGTGGCATCAGGACAAAATACAGGCTTAATACCTATCCCCGCTAATGACACTGTCAACGGCGTATCCCTTATACCAGACTTATCATCATAAGCTACAAAGACAGTTGCTTTCTTTTCCCCTTCGGATTCTGCTTTAAATTCAATTAAGAATTTGCATTCCGCAGAGGGAGGAATATCTTTACCAGAACAATTATCATCGCTGATAATAAATTCCGTAGAACGGAGCGTCGTCACGTTTCCAACAGCATCAGTTGTGATAGCTTCTACCGCTTCAATGGTGCCGATATGTAAAGGAACATCACCACGATTTGAAAGGGTAAAGGGTTGCGCTGCTGAATTATTACCTACATTCACCTTTTCAAAATTGTTGGATGTGAATCCTATGTCCAAAGCTTTTGGAGGTACCAGTTCGTATGTAATACCACCAACGAGTTCTTCTCCCTCAAACTGTTCAACATGGACATAGTATTTTTCAGAGGCTTTCCCAGGCGTTAAAGCAGTTGCCCCAAATTCCAAACTCAGCTTGTGTTCCTCACCTTTTTTCATATCAATGCTGATAGAAGCCTTTTTCCCAGTCATTTCTGCTGAGAAACCACCCTCCCTAGTCTTTTGCATTTCAAAACCCTCAACAGAGTCATTAATACGCAAATTTTCTAGTCCCCCAAGGGTAACTTTGGTTACTTTTGGAGGTAAGGCGATAGCTTTTCCATTCTCATTTGTGACATGCAGCACTAGCCGTGTTGGTGTCGCCCGACTTATCTGACGCGCGATGAAATGAACGACAACCGCCGCGTTGGGTAATAAATTAACAACATTAAAATTTTTCCAAGCAATATTGTTATTATTAAACGTATTGATAACTGCATTAGTTCCCTCTACGGTATGCAAAGGATCACTAACATTTATTGTTCGTGCATAAAAACAATAATGACCGGGGTTTGGAATATCTCCGCTAGCCCAAGGGATAGAAACAATCTGACTATTACTTGGAGCAAGAGTAGGAATAGTAGCAGAACCGACTAGCACCCAATCTGCGTCCCAAGCAGCACCAGGCGATGCTGTTGTTCGGTAAACCTCTATTGTTGTATCAATCGCTGTAGCAAGTCCTATATTTCTAGCTCTGACATAGACATAATTATCTTGACCAAGCTCAACATTTTGATGTTGAGTAAGACCATCATTGTTATTACGTACCCATATATCAGGACTATTCCATATATTTGCACTAACAGTATTAGGTTCAGTACCATCATCAGGAGCGGGATCTGCAATCCAAATATCAGGCTTGCATTTGCCGCCAGAGCCAGCATTGAAAATAGCTTGTACCTCATCAGGACTAAGTACTCTGTTAAACAGTTCCAGTTCGTCAATAACACCTATGAAAAAATCAGTTAATGGGCCAGCACTGGCTGCTATACTTAAAGGGAATGTATTATCAAGGTTACCGCTGATAGGACTAAAAGTTGGACCAGTTGAAACACCATCAATGTACCAAGTACCAATCGAATTACTCCGATCAACCGTCACCGCAACATGATGCCAGTTCCCGTCTAGAGAAATAGGGGTTAAGTAACTACTACTACTACCGCTAGTAGTAACTAATTTAAGACCAAGTTGACCGCTATCCAAAAAAAAGCGATATCCTGATCCTGAAAGTTTACTGACTATGGTTTCAACACCTGATGCCCCTCCTTTGTTGAGAATCCAAGCATCTATTGAAAAATCACCCGTGCCAAAGTTTAAATCAGCATGATGTGGAATTTTTACATAATCTGGAGGTGGAGAAGATATTCCATTAAATAATACAGCACCATCAACCATTCCACCATAAGGAAGAGGTTCACCGGCATATATTCCATTATGAGGAGCACCACTACTATAACCGGCAATTTCAGCAGCAGTCACGCCTCCCGCCGGTGGATTTTCATCAAGTGGCCACCAACCTACCATATCTGATGGTGGAGGGAAACAGGCAGAAGGCGGTGTAAGTATTATACTCCCATTACAATCGTCATAAGGCGAAGGCGGAATACCAGTCCCTCCCCACGCTGCGAGGGCGTCTATGGTAGCATAGGGTGATGAGGATGATGGAGGAATATAGAAATCCACAATTGTATTTTCAGGTAAATTATATAATACATGAGGACCGCCATCAGATAGGGTAAAATTTCTTGTGCGACTTGAGCCACTTGGTGCTGTTGCTACGGCTTTAACATCAAGGGGACTACCAAAAGTGCCAAATAATGATTTGTCAATTTCAAATTTGACGCAGGCAGGCTCTCGCTTTTCCCAGTCAAAGTTTACAGCAGAGAAATGGTCTGTTTTTCCGACTAACCGTCCATCTATAAGTTGTGCAGAAGCTTCTTTACCTTCTTTATCTTTTTTCTCTTCCCATTTTCCTGTGGATTCATCGTAATGCCACAGAGTTGGAGCTTTACTGTAATTGCTTTTTGGGGCGGGTACAGAAATGGTCGCTTCTTTATCAGGGGCTAGGTTATACTTATTTCCAGAAGCATCGGTAAATTCAGCCCAAAAAGCACCCGCACTTTCCATAAAAACGTCCTTACGATCAGTATTAATGCCTCCCATATCACCTGGTATAGCTTCATTTGCCAGATCATAAGTATATACTGTCGCGTTTACAGGACCAGTCGGTAAATTACCATTTGAATCAACTAACACATTGGCATCTAATTGAATCCTGGTACCACGAGAATCTTCCACTTCACTTGCTTGCGAAGGGTCAATTTCGTAAACTTCTGCTTGCTTTAGGGTAAAGTTTAAGAACTTATTAGGTGCGTCTTCAATTTGAGAAACCAACGCATAGCCATGTTTTCTCACATTGATAACATATCGATCAGCACTTTTAACATCGAAGCCAAAAGAGCCACTCCTGTCAGTTACTTCACTGACTCCATTAATCTGCACAGTTGCAGGATCAATGTTGATTCCATCTTGGCCAGTTACTTTACCAGCGAAGTATTCTGCTTGCACTTGATTGTTGGCGAAGATCGCCATCATACCCACGAGGAACGTCACAAACACAACGCCGCGCCAAATTGACGCAGGAGATTTTAGGGAACTCGCTCCCACAGTAGATACTGCCGACACATTCGGCATAAGGCTATCAAATAGCCGATTGACATAGAATCGCCATGGTGGCTCCTCTAAATTTATATCCCGCCTGATAGCAGGAACAAGTTTTTTGAGTATTGTACTCATTAGTTTTATATACCTCATTAATGCAGTTGGTCTAAAAAATAATTTGCTATAGCAAATTAACCTAGTAATTGAGTTTGGCCTTCTCAATTTTCCTCAATAACATTGTTCAGCCCTACCAAGCCCTACCACCCAAAATTCGGTGTTGTTACTTGACGAATTTGGAATCTGAGAAAAAATCCAAATTCTCAAAACTGAACAACGTAGTACCTTCAACGCCTTGCCATTGGCTCTGGTACTAAACTCCTGATTTTCTTTATTATAATAAGTACCTGTGCATAAGTAAGTACCGAAGCACTTTTTGGAGTCCAAACCTTTAGATTTGGACGTGACATTTTTGGAGTCCAAACCTTTAGATTTTGGAGTCCAAACCTTTAGATTTGGACGTGACACTTTTTGGAGTTCAAACCTTTAGATTTTGGAGTCCAAACCTTTAGATTTGGACGTGACACTTTTTGGAGTCCAAACCTTTAGATTTGGACGTGACCAAATGACCAAGTGCCAAATCTGAAGGTTTGGACTCCATAATATCCGATAACTTGTGCTTCAGTACTTAATCGGATATTTAGAAACCGAGTCGATTTCTTAGCCTGAATAAAATATCTGAAAACTTATGCTTCGGTTAGTACAACGGATTAAAGAAATAAACGGATTTTTGTCAGTTGAGCTTTTAAATTCAGTCGTTGAAGCTCAAATAATCTCTTATTTCTTAATCTGAAATCTGAAATTTTAAATCTTAAAATTTGAAGCCCTCAATTCTTGGATAGCCTCATGTTTAAAATATTGACTATAAATTTGATTTTGTCAAATTTTTTTTGAAATTTTTTTTGAATTTTTCTCTAAATTTTCTTTAAACTCCCTATCAGGTATCGCATTTTATGATTTTTTTTTAGAGGTTTTGAAATTTAAAATGACAGTCACTTGATAGGGGGTATT
>JAOZSV010000280.1 GCA_029939505.1 Thiotrichaceae bacterium
CGAGGTTTGAGTTTTTTAAAGAAAAACTCAAACCTCGAATGCTTTAGCTTTGTTAAAACGCCCAAAGCTGAAGCGTTGGACTCCATTTTTAACTCTTAAATGGAAAGCGATTTAAATCAATAGTTTACAATGAACTTTTCTGTACGAAGACAAATTATATGTAAGGTAGGCAAGGTATTTTGACTGTCATTCTATGAAAAAAATTAAACAAATTATTTTTTAAATCAAAGAGTTAGAAGCTATAATTTAATTAATCGCTAGAATTTTAATGAGGTACTTATGACACAATATTCACAAATCATTCGTGACGGTTTATGGCATAACAACCCCGGTTTTGTTCAATTATTGGGACTTTGTCCACTTTTAGCAGTAACAGGTACATTAGTCAATGGGTTAGGTTTAGGCATTGCCACCACTTTAATTTTAATCACTTCTAATATCACCGTTTCACTTATTCGCAACATCGTACCTAACGAAATCCGTTTGCCCGTATTCGTATTAGTCATTGCTTCATTTGTCACCGCTGTTGAAATGATGGTTAAAGCATTTTACTATGACTTATACTTATCATTGGGTATTTTTATTCCCTTGATTGTAACCAACTGTGCTGTCATAGGGCGAGCGGAAGCTTTTGCTTCTAAACAACCCGTTGATAGGGCTTTTTTAGATGGTTTAATGATGGGGATAGGTTTCACTCTTGCCCTCACAATGTTAGGTGCTTTACGTGAACTATTAGGCTATGGCACTTTGTTTGCCCAAGCGAGTTTAATGTTTGGGCAATCGGCTGAATGGATGACGATTACCGTATTTGAAGATTACCGAGGTTTTCTGTTAGCCGTATTGCCGCCAGGCGCATTTTTTGGTTTGGGATTACTCATTGCATTCAAAAATGCCATAGATAAACGTTCCTCATTGTAAATTATTATCGGATAACTGAAATGAGTCATTCTCTACAAGATCAACTTTTAAAAATGGGTATTGCCTCCCAAGAGCAGGCTAAAAAAGCCGATAAACAGGCAAAATTAAAAACGCATCAACAACAGAAGAAGAAAAGAAAGCTTAAAAAACGAGGTACGACTGAGCCAATAGATACTGATTCAGTCGCTTACCAAGCGGAAAAAGCGCGTGAAAAAGAAATTGAACGTGCAACGGAATTGAATCGTCAAAGAGAGGCGCAGCGTTTGGAAAAAGAGTTACAGGCACAAGTACGCGATCTGATTAAACGTCATCAGGTGAATGATCGCAATGCGGATATAGCTTATAACTTTGTTGATGGAAGCCAGTTAGTTCAGAAAATATCCGTGACTGCCAAACAGCAACAACAACTCAGTAATGGTTTTTTAGCCATCGCTGTTTTAGAAGGGGTTTACTATTTAGTACCTGCGCCCATTGCAGCAAAATTGCTTGAACGTGTGCCTGAAACGGTGGCTTATCTGAGCAAAAATGAGGAAAGCGATGAAGATGATCCTTATGCGGATTATCCTATCCCAGATGATTTGATGTGGTAATGTTTAATGTTTAATGGTTAATGGTTAATGGTGAATGGTTTGAATAATTCGTAACTACTCAGGGCAACCACAAGGGATTGCCCCTACATCAGAAGATTTTCGTCAGTCGAAATAAGAATATTTCAGCCTAAAGTTTTTTGAAGAAAAGCATTCGAGGCTAAAGTTTTTTCTTTAAAAAACTTTAGCCTCGAATAGGCTGAATTTCAGCCTAAAGTTTTTTGAAGAAAAACTTTAGGCTGAAATGTTGTAGGGGCAATCCTTTATGGTTGCCCTGAGTAGTTACAATAATTCATCATTCACCATTAACCATTAACCATTATTTGCCTGCCTTGGCAATTGAACCGTTATTGTTGTACCCATTTCATCCGAAGTTTCAAGAGAGATATTTCCACTCTGCGTTTCTGCCATTAATTTGGCTGAATAAGTTCCTAATCCAGTGCCGCCTGCTTTAGCTGCTGTTGCATACTTATCAAAAAAGTGATTGCGAATTTGTTGGGGAACACTGCCTTGATTGTGAATACGGATAGTCGCCATTTCTTTTTCATCAAGTTTAACCGTAATAGTCGCCTCTTTGGGTGACGCTTCAATGGCATTTTTGAACAAGTTGGCGAACATGGAATAACAGAGAAGTTCTTCCCCATAAATGAAAAAGGTGTCCTCTTTAGTAACAGGTTGATTATTAAGAAGAATTTCCACAGACAAAATGTGAATTTTCGCTTGAATCACTATTTTTCTGATGAGATGCAAAATGTCCACTTGTAGAGGGTGATATTGGTAACTCCCGATTTCCATTTTATAAAGATTAAGAGAGTTGTTGATCATATCCAGCATTTGATAGCCGGCTTCTTCGATAATCTTCGTTAATTCTTCTTGTTCTTCTTTTAAATCATCATCGTCCATAAGGAGTGAAGTGGCACAAATAATGCCATTGAGTGGGTTTTTGAGATCGTGACGGGTGATGTGTTCTACATCTTCACGCAAAGCGGCGACTTCTTCAAGGGCAATATTTTTCTGCGCCAACTCCTTATTGACGGCTTTTAATTCCTCGTAGGCACGTTTTAATTTCAACTGGGTTTTTACCCGTGCGAGAGCAATAGAATTACTGATTGGTTTTGTAATATAATCAACCGCACCCATTTCAAGCCCCTTGGCTTCATCTACTTCCTCGCTCAGTGCTGAAACAAAAATAATTGGGATATGTTGCGTTTTTTGTTCAGTTTGGAATATGCGGCATATTTCATATCCATCTAAGCCCGGCATCATAATATCCAACAAAATCAAATCAGGCGGTTCTTCATCAAAAGCATGTACCAGTGCCTGTTCCCCATCTTTTGCAATAAGTATTTCATAATCTTCTTTCAGAAGGTTTCCCAATGTTTTGAGGTTCACTGGTTCATCATCAACAATCAGGATTTTATATTGTTTTTCAATCATTGTTTTTTCACTTGGGCGGTTATTTTCAAAGCTAAAGCGTTGAATTCCATATTCGATGGGCGTACATTTTCAAAGCTAAAGCGTTGAACTCCATATTCGATATGGCTTAACTTAATGGCATTGAGGCGAACGGCTGAGTCGTTACAAATAAAACCTTAAAATGTGTTGTAAATTTCAGCAAGCACCTTTTGTGCTTTTGCAAATTCAAAGCCATCAATTTGCTCTTCCAATTGGCGATAAAGCACTTGCAAATCCTTATTCAAATGGTTTTTGATATTTGGTAGTAAATCGGCTGCTATAAAATTTCCATCCTCTAATAATTTGTCCAATTCTTGCAACAATGGCATAAGTACAGTAATGTCTATTTCTTCATCAGTCAATTCTTCTTGCTCAACTTTCAGGTGAGCAAGTGTTTTCATCGTATCCGTTGCAACGGTTTCAAAAAACCTGAGCAATTCTGGGGCAATTTCATTACCCGTTCTCAGCGTCATTTCTATCGCTTTTGATGCGCCGAATAAGTTATTGATGCTAAGATTTCCAGTAGCTCCTTTGATACTATGGGCTAAACGCAAAGCCGTTTCATATTTACAATTTTGCAGGGCATCATTTATTTCTGTGATACTGTTTTGATAGTCTTTGTAAAAATCGCAGAGCAATTTATGGTAAAGGCTACGATTGCCACGTAGTCTTTTTAGCCCAGCGGCTATATCAATGCCGGGCAATTCATCTGGCAATGAGGTAAAATGCTTAATATCCTTACTGTCAGGAGAGGTACTGGAGAGTTCGCATTCCTTTGGTTGTATCCATTTTCCTAATGTGTTAAACAATTCATCTATATCAATAGGTTTACTGATATAATCATTCATGCCGGCTGCGATGCTTTTCTCCTTGTCACCGCTCATTGTGCAGGCTGTCATGGCAATAATGGGTAATTTTTTATGCCTTTCTCGAATGAGTTGGGTTGCTTCATAACCGTCCATTTTTGGCATTTGTATGTCCATTAACACCGCATCAAAATCAGCTTTGTCAACCATAAAAATCGCTTCTTTGCCATGATTAGCAATTTCCACCACTAAACCTTCGCTTTTCATTATCTCTTTGGCGAGTTTTTGATTAATCAAATTGTCTTCAACCAATAAAATCCGTGCGCCCTTAAGATTTTTGTGTGCAATATCCTTTTGCTGAGATTGAGAACTTTCTTCCTGCATTTTAAGGAAACCAAAGTTCGCTGTGAAATTAAAGGTGCTTCCTTGCCCTGGTTTGGAGTTCACCCAAATTTCTCCTTCCATCATTTTTGTCAACTGTTTGCAAATAGCCAGCCCTAATCCAGTGCCACCGAATTGACGAGTGATAGAACTATCAGCTTGTGTGAAGGCATCAAACAAATAGGGAATTATATCTTGGGCAATGCCAATTCCAGTATCTTGAACAGAAAAATGCAGCGTCACTTGTTCGTTTTCAAGTGCAACTGACTTGACATTAATAACAATGCTACCTTCTTGGGTGAACTTGATGGCATTGCTAGTCAGATTAATAAGAATTTGCCCCAGGCGTAAGGGATCACCCACGAGCAGTGGGGGTACATCTGCCTCTACGTTTAAAGACAAATCTAGCCCCTTCTCTTCACTCTTTATCCCTAACAGATTAGAAACTTGCTTTAACACTTCATTCAAAGGAAAGGGGATGGAGTCTATGTTCAACTTACCCGCTTCAATTTTTGAAAAATCGAGTATGTCGTTGATAATGCTCAGTAAAGTTTGAGATGAAGTGGTTATCTTCGTTAAATAATCTTGTTGCGTGAGCGTCAAATCTGTTTTTAAAGTCAATTGTGAAAATCCAATGATGGCATTCATGGGTGTACGAATTTCGTGACTCATGTTAGCCAAAAATTCGCTTTTAGTACGGTTAGCCATTTCGGCAGATTTTTTGGCTTGACGTAATTCTTCTTCTATGATCTGACGTTCAGCAATTTCGTATTCTAGTTGTTTATTCTTCCTTTGTAATTCATTTATCCGCTCAACGACTTTTTTTTCTAATGAAGCATTAAGTATTTCTATCTCCTTTTGATGCTCTTGGATAAGTTTATCATGAGCAAAATATTCAATGGCTTCATTGATGACAATAAATAATTGTTCCTTATCCCAAGGTTTAGCGAGGTATTTGTGCAAATTTCCTCTATTGATGGTACGCCCTATTTCTTCATTGCCAACATGTCCAGATAATAAAATCGTTAAAGTCGCAGGGGATTTGATATGAATTTGCATCATCAATTCATCGCCTTTCATACCAGGCATCAAGTAATCGACAATGGCAACAGGAATTTCCAGTCCTTCTTCCATCAATTCATTGATCAATTCCAATGCTTCTTCACCACTTTCAGCCGTTTCAATATCATAAAAATCATCAAGCCTTTGTTGCAACTGCTCTGTTAAAGCATTTAAAACGATATTTTCATCGTCAATACATAAAATAATCGGTTTGCTCATAATTTATTAAGTCCTGTTTTGATAGTTTGTACGAGTTCTTCTTCTCTCCAGGGTTTAAATAGACAAGCATGAAGATTTGCCGATTCTTTTGCCAGTTTGATGGCTTCTTCGTCTGCTTGCCCTGTCAGCATGACTTTAACAATATTGGGAAATTTCTGATGAACTTTGGTTAAAAATTCATCACCTTTCATGCCTGGCATCAGCCAATCAGACACAATAATGAGAACATCGACGTTATCAGCAACAAGCTCTTCGACGACTTCAAATCCTTCTTCAGCCGTTTCAGCCGTTTCGTAAATATACTCCTCACCCAACCGCTTTTCAAGTTGCTCTACGAGGCTTTCTAAAACAATTGATTCATCATCAACACATAAAATGGCTTTCTCTTGCATATTTGCCCACCTTTTTTTTGAAAAAAAATCGGATTTCTAAGCGGCGAAACGAGGTTTAAGAAATCCGAT
>JAOZSV010000441.1 GCA_029939505.1 Thiotrichaceae bacterium
GAGAGTTCTGGTTAGCAGGACTCACACCATCTGAACGGTTAGCAGGACTCACACCGTCTGAACGGTTAGCAGGATTAAAACCGTCTGAACGGTTAGCAGGATTAAAACCGTCTGAATTGTTAGCTGATATCAAGCCGGCGGAAATTGAAGACTACCTCAACCAGCTTAAAAAGCAGGAACATTAATTTGATGAATTAATAAATGAAACTTTAATAATTTCCAACACTTTTAAAGGAAAACCTGATCCGTTTTGAAAATCGGTCAGGTTTAGTTTTGCATTTTATTAAATATTCCGTAACTACTCAGCCTTGAAATCAATTTCAAGGCTAACAGATCAAGCAGGCTAAAGCCAGCTAAAATCCAAATAATTCAGTCAGTCTGCTTGAGCAGACTTTAGCTTTCAGCCTTGCAATTGATTTCAAGGCTGAGTAGTTACCAATTTTCCTTCATAAGGAACCTCTATCGTTCCCAAACTCTATTTGGGAACGATACATACACTGGGGTGGTGAAAATTCGTTTAATCAAGAACAGTTGAACCGAAACCCCAAAATGGTGGGTGGATCGTTCGCTCTACCCACCCTACTTTTGACGATTTTTAACTGATGTATAACGATGAGCGCCAGCGCGTGGGAACGAGAAAAGTGGTGGAAGGCATTCCCAAATAGAGTTTGGAACGAGGAAAATCTTCTTATGTAGGGGCAATCCCTTGTGGTTGCCCTGAGTAGTTACCCGATTTTTTTCAAAAATCGGATTTCTTACTTAAGATTTTTGTCAAATTAAGAAACCGTCGGATTGAGAATAAACGCTAAAGCAATCGGAAGACTGATAAAGCTCATCAAATTTCCGAGCATAACAATCGCGGCGACTTTAGGCGGCTCTTGTTGATATTGTTCAGCAATAACGTAATTGACAACAGCCGGCGGTAATACGGCAAATATCAAAAGTGCATCTGCTTGTAATGGGGTTAACGTAAACCAAGGGCGTACTAATAAAAACATCAATACGCCGGAAATGGGGCGCAATATTGCGCCCAATAATCCAATTTTCCAATAAGTGAAATCAATCTCGTTTAATCTGGCACCAAGTGAGAGTAACATCATAGGAATAGCACAAGCCCCTAACATTTTAATGGGCGTGAGCAATAAAATGGGAATACTGATTGGTGTTAGACTCACCACTAAACCGGCTATGATGGCTTGGAATAGGGGTAATTTTAATAAACTAAACCAAGATGCACTCCGATCGACAATAGCGATTCCTAAAGTAAAATTTAAAGTGGCAACAACAATTAAAAATAACGTCGCCACTGATAAGCCAAGATCGCCAAATGCAAATAGGGCGACGGGAATACCCATATTGCCCGCATTAACAAACATCATGGAGGGAATCAAGGTTTTAGAATTGATGCCAAGCCAACGGGTGAGTGGCAATATCATTAAACCGGTTCCCAATACCATGAGTATTGCTACCAGCATTAATGATTGGTAATCTATAATGTGAAAAGCCTGATCGGCTAGTACACCGAATAAGAGGGCAGGGCTAAAAACTTCAATAGTAAAACGGTTAATGATTGCTATGTTGACAGTGCGGAAACGTGCATACAGATAGCCTATCATCACAATAGTAAAGATGGGAAAAAGTACGGTAAAAATACTGATTAGCATATGAAATTAAATTTTAATCTGAGTATAGCAAATGGGTAAGTAAACGAATTCGTCCCCTCCTCACCTCGTTCCCAAACTCCGTTTTGGAATGCCTTCCTCGACGCTCCGCGTCGAGTGT
>JAOZSV010000442.1 GCA_029939505.1 Thiotrichaceae bacterium
AGTTGATACCCGGCATTGTTTGTGATGGCTATGTGTTGGATGATGATACTGCGGTTATGAGTGAGCGTGGAACGGCGGACTTGTTAGGTATGGCACATTCATCTTTACAGGGCATGGCAGTTACTGGCGTTCCAAAATCGCTTAAACCGTTTATTGATAAGGGTTTGAGCATGGCAGGTACTTTAGTAAAAGTGACTGCAAAAAGTAGTCCTTACAAAGGCAGAAAAATTGTTGTTTATGGTAGCAATTTCATCGACGCAATACTTCGGGCTTATGTAATGGCAATGGGACATGATGTACTCCAGAAGAATCAGAAGCATATTGGACGAAGGTGTATACTTTTGTTTTGTTCTCTAGCAAAAACGGCCCTTGATACCGCAATAAAACAAGCCTGCGGACTCTCCCCCGACATCCAGCAAACCGCTCAAAAGAACTACATAGATGCGGTTAAACTTATCAAGGACTTTGGTTTTACTTGCACTGCCCCCGATGACATTGCCATTAAAAAGGATATTGCCCAATTCCTTGATGTGCCGGAAAGTACTCTCAATAGTTTTCTTAGAAAACATAAGGGCGAAATTGAGCCGCTAAAACTGGATTCGGCAACGATTCGTTCATTTGGTGGGAAAGCGTCACAGATGAATGGCTATCATTTGGATGATGTAACCAAAATCGCTTTGGGAATGGATAGTGTCGTTGGCATCGAACTCAAGAAAAAGGTGTTTGGGGAAATAGGTAGTTTCGCTAAACCGAGTACTTCTTTGGAAGTGCAATGGCGAGAAGTGTTGTCCAACGTTTTTGAGGGCTTTGATTTACATTTCAACTATCCGATTGGTTCATACAAAGTGGATTTCTTCGTGGCAAAACTGATGTTGGTTTTAGAATGCAACGGTTATTGCCACCGCTATTATGATGATGAACAAGAAAAAGTGCGGGAGAAATTGATTACTCAAAAGTATAGCTTAGTTCGCTTTCATCACCAGATCAATTTGGAAACACTTTTTAATGGAATTTTGCAAGCGAAACCCGGTACGACGGTTAGGTTATATGATTTGGAACAGCTTGGGCAAGAAATGCCCTTTAATATTAACCCATTAATTAGAAATCCGATTTTTTGAAAAAATCGCTTGTCTCAGAATAAATCCGTTGCATTCTAAAATCCGTTGTACTAAACTAGAGAGACATTTCATTTACAGAGAGGTATTTTTATGATCGAACGAAAAGCAGTCTATTATGGAAAAGTCGAGTTGATACCAGGCATTGTTTGTGATGGCTATGTGTTGGATGATGATACTGCGGTTATGAGTGAGCGCGGAACTGCGAACTTGTTAGGAGTCGATCAAAAACTGTTAAATCGCGTGAGGACAAACTGGCCTCCAAAAACGCTTAAACCGTTTATTGATAAGGGTTTGAGCATGAGGACAAACTCGGCTGAAGTGATGGCTAAAAATAGTCCCTATCAAGGTAGGAAAATCTCCATTTATGATTCATCGATAATTGAAAACTTGATTCGCTCCTATCTTCTTGCGTTTGCTAATAAGAAATTACGCCAAAACCAACAGCATATTGGTGAAAGATGCGCAATCTTATCAGCAAGCCTGATTAAAACTGCCCTTGATACCGCAATCAAACAAGCCTGCGGACTCTCCCCCGACATCCAACAAACCGCTCAAAAGAACTACATAGATGCGGTTAAACTTATCAAAGACTTTGGTTTTACTTGCACTGCCCCCAACGAGATTGCCATCAAAAAGGATATTGCCCAATTCCTTGATGTGCC
>JAOZSV010000443.1 GCA_029939505.1 Thiotrichaceae bacterium
TTTTTGTTTTTCTTCAAAAAACAAAAACCTCGAAAACGAGAAACTTGATGATCGAATTAAAGAAAAAGTAACGACTCAGGGCAACCATAAAGGATTGCCCCTACAACAATCTTCTTATAGGGCAACCATAAAGGTGTGCAGCCTACATCAGAATATTGTTGTAGGGGGGCAATCCCTTGTGGTTGCCCTGAGTTGTTAAAAAATTCGTTTATTCCGCTAATCCGCTGTACTCTTTTTTTAACATAACGAGGAACATAACATGAAAAAACAAATCAACACCCTAATATCAATACTTTTTATAAGTTTTTTATTCAGCAACGTCTTTGCGGATAGCATCAGAGAATCTACTCGCATAATTGGTGGGGATACACCCGATAATTTTCCCCCCACTGCTGCTTTGGACATTTACCCGACAGAGGGCACCGCTCCACTTACCGTGATGTTAGATGCCAGCCGTTCGATTGATTCAGATGGTATGATTGTCAAATACAATTGGATTGCAACTGATGGACAACAGCTTTCTACCGATGAAGCAGTGATCAACATGACTTTTTCCAATGTAGGTGTTTATTACATCACTCTTAGAGTAACAGATAACGAGGATCTGGAAAGCATTGGCGTTCAACAAATAGTCACCGTTACAGCCAATGATGGGACTGACACTGTACCCGTTGCCTCTGAAGAGCCTGTTACGCCACAGCCTACCACTGAGCCAGTGGAGTCAAACGTTGCCCATCTCGAATTTATCGGCTTAAAAGATTTTTACCAAGTAGGTGAAAGGCTGGTGGTGGAATTAGTCGAAACGGCTAACAGGGATAAATACACCCGCGTTGATCTTTGGGTGGCGATTCAATTACCCTCCGAAATGTTTCTATTTAAAACAGACATACCGCTGAGTCCTTGGAGTCCACAACCGCAAGCCCATAAAACCTCCATAGAAAACACTGAAAGCAGCCACTACATCTTTGACTTTGAAGTCCCCGAAGGCATGGGCGGCGATTATACATTTTTTGCCGTTTACGTTAAAGAAGATAAGAACCCTGTCACCGATAGATTTGTTTATCGTTCAAACTTGGTTATGCAACAGATATTTTTGGCTAATCGAAAAGACTGAAGTTTTTATCACGAAGAGAAACCAAGTTTTTTCAAAAAACTTGGTTTCTTCGGTATTTCCTCTCCTTAAAAAAAATCCTGTCATTAAATCCGTTTAATCCTGTTCAAAAGAAAGAGGGTGGGTTTAGCATTCGAGGTTGTTAAAGTTTTGCGGAGCAAAACTTTTAATCTCAAATCCACCCGACTTGACTAATCTCATGAAACCAGAACCCATCAAAAAAACATCATGGCATCGTTTACTCGCGAAATTGCTTGAACTCCTGCTATCTCCCGTCAATATTGATGTACACCACGATATGGGTGTGATGACGGATCCACCAGAAGTGGATATTTTACTATTGAAGCGACAAACCGCAAAATGGACTGCCGCTCAACGCGCTTTGTTGCCAGATGGCATTAGAAATAGCAAAGCCTCCCATATTTTGATAGAATTTAAATATACAGAATCATTTAATGAAAAGGCACTTCAACAAGCCCTGGGTTATGACTTTTTTTTTAAACGAGCTAAGGAATGGCCACAAAATAACTTCCCGTTTTACAACATCGGATTGACTGTGTAATTCCAATCGCCCAATACTTTGTCAAATTTAATATTCGCATATTTATAAAAATCACTTGCAACCTTTTTTCCTGTTTTATATACTTTTTTACTAACAC
>JAOZSV010000092.1 GCA_029939505.1 Thiotrichaceae bacterium
GGGTGAAATGTGAATAGCCACCGATGAAATCGGTGGAACTATTTTTGTACTTCACTTCACCTAATCGGAAAACGATATATTTACAACTGGTGCTTAACTAAATAGTCTTTAGGAACAGTCGTTTGCGCCAATTCTACTAGCCGTGTGTGATGTGTGAAAAATAAAATTTGTGTTTTTTGGCCTAATTCCCCTAAAATGTCAAGTGTGACTTTTGAGCGATCATCATCAAAATTGATGAGGATATCGTCTAAAATCAATGGAATAGGGGCATTCTTTTCAATATGACGTTCAATACTCGCTAAGCGCAGTGCTAAATAAAGTTGATCGCGTGTTCCGTCACTCATGCCGGTTGTGGGAATACGCGCATGATCTCGGGTACGCATACCCACTAAAATGGGTTGATCATTATGACCACTATAATCCGTTTTTAAGCCACAAAAACTGTTTAAAGTGAGACGTTGAAATAACGCACTGGCGCGTTTTACGATAGGCCCTTGATTTTGTTCACGATAACGTTCCATTGACTTTCGTAGCACTGAAGCGGCTAAATGGACTTGCATATAACGTTCACTTAAATTCTCCACTTCGGCGAGAGCCAGTTGTGCTTCATCGGCAGCGAGGGCGGCGATTGCATTACCATCCATTTGTTTTAACAGGGTGCGTAGTTCACCAATACTTTGATCAATGCTAGAACGTTCTTGTTCTCGCCCTTGAATTTTTTCAGTGCAACTTTGTAATTGCCCTGGTAATTGATCGATATCCACTTGTGCGGCGGCTTCTGCAAGTTCTCCGAGTGACATGCCTTCGCCCTGTTCTAATAACTGTTCTTCGACATCCGCCAAATCCTGTTGCAGTTCTTTTTTATGTGAAGAGGATTTTTCGGCTTCTTCTAAAACCTCCAAATTATCGCAATGGGCTTGTTCGAGTAGTATTTGTAAATGGGCTTGTGAAGTTTTGATTTGGCGACTGGCATTGCTGAAACGTTGCTGCTCCGCTTGAAGATGCTGTTGTAATTGTTCGGATCGCGTTAAATCTTTTTCTGCTTGGCTTAAATAGTTAGACAATGCCGGCACAGCTTGTTCAGCGGTTTCTTCGGCTAATTCAGGGACGATTTTTTGGACGAGTGTTGCCACATCATGCCTGAAAACGTCTGCATCTCTTTGCATTAATTCTACCCGCCGCCGTAAACCACTGGCTTTATCCATTTGATTTAAGACTTGATCAAAGTCATTCAAGAGATTGCGAGCGGTTTCAGAAGGCGTATCTGGTGGCATCAACAATGGATTCATGGCTTGCGCCCAGTTAGTTTGCCATTGTTTTAAAGCATCGTTAGCCTGCTGTTGTGCAATCAGTGTACGTTGCTGTTCTTTATATAAGTTATTGATTTCTAACTGTAAATTATCACGTTGACGTTGCTGAGTCGTCACTTCATTGATACAGGCTTCACCTTGTCCAATTAAGTCAGATAAGCGCGTTAACAATTTCCCCTTGACAAAGGTTTTTAAAGCCGTCAAAGCCTGTATCAACTCTTTGCAAAGGGCAGAGATTAATTGTTGTTGATCTTGTAAATGTTGACGACGTTCTCGTAAAATAGCGGCTTGCTGGCGTAAAGCCAGTGCTTCATTAAGCCAACTCCGCATTTCAGTGGGGCTCCAAGGTTTGATACTTGTCGTTTTCCAATTGTCTTCCCATTCCTTCTGTAAATTATTAATTAACGCTTCTACCGTATGCCATTTTTTCGTTTGCTGTTCCTGTTCACGTTGCGCGCTCTTTTGTTCAGCCAATAAGATGCTATATTCAGCGACACGTTTTGCTTCACGCCGCAAACGATCTGATAATTCATCGGCATCAAGCATCGTTTCTTCAAAGGTTTCAAAAACTTCCGCTTCTCCTTTTTTAGTAAGCGTAGGCGTGTCAAAGGGATAAACATTATCCTCCTTGACTTCAAAGAGGGAAAGGTTATTTTTTTCCTTGGGGGAGTGAGGAGCTTTTAACTTTTTAATCTTCTGCCAGTGTTTTTCACGCAGATTTCTTGCTTTTTCCAATGCCTCCTCAGTGGGGATTTCTCCTGCCCAAGAAAGGGCATTAATTTTTTGCGTAGAACGATCATTCCGTTGGCGTGCTTCCAAAAGCCGTTCTTTAATCCGTTGCCGATCATTTTCAAACTCATGAAAGCGAAGAATAAAACGATCAATTCTTTCTATTTTTGGCAATGCCGCTTTTTCCAACGCTTCCAAAGATTGATTCCAACCGATCTGTTTTAAGCCAATTTCTGCCTTTTCTGTGAACAAGCGAACTTCTTGCACATCTTTCGCCAGTATTTCTTCTAAATTGCCATATTTACAGGCGCGTGTTAAGACAGCCCGTAACAGATTCAAATCTGGGGCGTTGGGCAAAGCATCTAAAACCTGACGTTGTTGAGTGAATTGCTTAGTCACTTCTGACAAGCGTTTTTCGATATTGCCCTGTTTTTCAAATAGGGCTGGTGCTTGTGCCGCCCATCTCTTAACATATTCCCGTTGCTGATTTGTCACCGCGAGTTTTGAAGGAATATCTTTTAAATCCAATTGGGGATAAATACGCCGTAAGAGGGCACGCGCTTCACTTTCCACCGTTCGCATTTCAGTGCGTACCCCCGGCAAATCACGCGCCGCTTTTTGATGACTTCCTAAATGCCCTCGCAAATCATCAATAGTGGCTTTATGTGCCAATAATGCTTGGGGTACATTGATTGCGTCAATTTGGCTCTGTAATTTTATAATATCCTGTTGAGCTTGTTCTTCTTGAAGTTTTGCGGTACGCAAAGCAATTTTCGCTTCAGAATGTTTTGATTCCGCATCATCAGGTAATAAAATCACTTGAAGTAAAAGGGCTAATTCGGCTTTAAGTTCTTGATGCCTTTGCAAACGGGGGCGAGTACGTTTAATACGTTCTAAACGATTCTGCTCTGCGCGATAGGTTTGTAATTGGCGCGTTAATTCAATATGTCGTTGTTGCGCTTCATCCAATCTTTTAGCCTGTTCGCTCCATTTGTCAACGGATAATGACGTTTCTTGAATACGTTTACAGGCTTCTTTATAATCACGAATGGTTTTATTTAACAATGGCTTACTGCCACGCGCTTTAAATAATTCATCTTTTTCCCTATCCAATTCGCTTAAAACATCATGTACTTTTAAAGTACCAGTACCTGCTTCAAATAAACTTTCACCGACATCGCCCCCCCCATCAAGTAAATCTTCGCCACCCTGCCGTAAACGTTCATGATCAAAACAACAGAGAGCGGTAAATTGCGACGCTTTCATGCCTCCCAAAAATGCTTGTAAGCATTCTTCATCTATCGGTTTATTATTGACATCAAGCAACGTATTTTTACGCCCTTTGCGCCGATAACACATTAATTCTTCACCGTTGCTATTCAGTAATCGCGCTCCAATGCGTAATTTATCATTCGCATGAAGATAAGCATCTGAGGTACGCACTGGCATTCCGAAGA
Organism: Thiotrichaceae bacterium; assembly: GCA_029939505.1. GTDB lineage: Bacteria > Pseudomonadota > Gammaproteobacteria > Beggiatoales > Beggiatoaceae > QNES01. The sequence continues at coordinate 3,497 of JAOZSV010000092.1, forward strand.
AAAAATGCGTCAAAGCGCGACGCATTGTACTTTTACCAGCCTCATTCGCCCCATAAAGCAGATGTAAACCAGGTGCAGAAAAATCTAAGGTTTTATTAGTAAAAAGCCCAAAAGCGACTAAATCAAGTTGTAAAATTTTCATAATAAAATTTTCATGTCGTCTGTTAATTCTGAAATTCTGATTTTTTTTATTTTAACAAATTAAGAACGACTATACAAAGGAAAATTTCACCGAGGCTAAAGGAAGAAAAATTTCTCGAATATTGTTTGAATCAGAATTTGAGAATTTGAGAATTTTCAGAATTGAGATTCAAAATAAATGTTTTTCTGTTTTTTTTAAAGGTTAAAATTTATAAACATAATATAATCAATAGTTTAATTAAAAATAATTTGAGGCTTTATTCTGAAAATTCTCAAATTCTGAAAATTCTGATTCAAACCATTTAAAGTAATTTAAATCAATAAGTTATAAAAAATAGCCTGTAGAAAGAGAAAAACTAAAACCTCGAAGGCATTCTCAAACAGAGTTTGGGAACGAGAAACATCAAAAACTTGATAGTCGAGTTTTAGGGGAATGCCGTTGCACCAAAAAGACGTTGCACACCTACCCGGCTGGCCCCCTTTATTAGCCTGGCCCCTTTAATGTTTAGGCACATAAGGAAATGCTTCTTTTTCAGAAATAAAATCAAGAATGTATTGTTTGTGCTCAAGAAATGGAAATTGTTTAACATAATATTCATCAAATAAATCAATTAAGGACACTCCGTTAAAAAATATCATGAAAATAAAAATTGGGTAAATATTATTGGGTGTTGTCATTAATTGATTTTTGGTTTTTGAAGTATATAGAACATATAGCATAAGAAAGCTTGTTGTCACTGCTAATGTATTCCATCTGTGCATATCCCAACCAAAAAAATGTAATAGCAACGGCGATACCGAAGCAAGAACAGATAATATTATTAAATAGTATTTAGTTTTTGACTTCATTAAGATAAAAACTAAAAAAGAAATAAAAACCAGAAAAACAGGAATGGTGACAAAAAATGATTCTGCCAATCTTGAATAATATGTCTTGCTTGACCGTATATTTTTCATTATTTCATAGTTCGTTTTTGAACTTCGATGCAATACATTGAAAGCATCTCGTCGCAAGGGATGCTCAATATTGGCTTGCAAAATACTGTACATGTTATGAGCTTCTGACTTTTCTAGGGTAGAGCTGCTGACAAATAATACAAGAATAACTGACAACACTGAAAACAAACCTAATGTTATAAGTTTCTTTATATCATTTGCTGGTTCAATACTAAAAAAAAAGCGACATGAAAATAAGGGGAAAAAATATAACAAATATGGCTTCATGCACAAATAAAGCAAAAATAATGGCTGGAAATAAAAATAATAATTTTTTATAGAATTCTGTGATTTTGAGTGTTACTAGCGCAATCAATAAGCCTATATGATCAAAATATCCAACTGAATGAGACAGAAAAACCACCGCGAGGCTAGAAGCAAAAACTAATGAACACCCTACAAATACTGGGTTTCTGCTATTGACAAAATCTTTTATTATTATGCTCAGAAAAACAACATTTACAATGAATATTGTTATGCTGAAAATAAAAAAGAATTCATACGATATTAGATAAGGAATCTCAAAGTAACTAATGATTTCACCAATAAGTCCTCTTTTTGTAAAACCATTTTCATAATTAAACAGAAAATGGGTGTAGGACCATATATTTGGAAAACGAATTCCTCTGAGTATAGATAAAAACAATATTGCTAAAATGACAAAGTACCAAAGTTTGATGTCGAAATTAGAATTTCTTATTGATTTAATATGGTGCATCTGTTGTTTCCTGATACCTCTAGCAAGCGTAGGGTGGATAGAACTTCGTTACACCCACCACAACCTCACCGTATCGTCATATAAGCTGGAAGACATAAAAAAGCCGCGTTTGACTGGTGCGCCATCCGCTGTGATTAGGTTTTCAAGCCTGTAATTATTATACAGACTTGATAACAAATTGCAAATGTTTTTATAAAGAACATTAAATGATTTTTCGTGTAAAATCAAATAGTTAAACAGAATTTCAAAGCGTTGAACTCCAAGACGTCCAAAGTAGTAGGGTGGGTAGAGCGAGAGCGAAACCCACCATTCCTTATGAATGAAAAGAACGAAAATGTGGGTTTCGTCCTCTACCCACCCTACGCTTGCTGTTGCTCTTTTCTCGTTCCCACGCGCTGGCGTGGGAACGCCTTGGCGACGCGCCAGCGTCGCGTAACCCAAAAAAATTGAACGCTGGCGCGTCCCGAATAAGTTCACAACGCTGGCGCGTGGGAACCAGAAAAATTCAAATCCAAAGCGTTAGACTCCAAAAAACGCCCAAAGCTGAAGCGTTGAACTCCAAAAAAATTCCAAAGCGTTGAACTCCAAAAAAAACGTCCAAAGCTGAAGCGTTGGATTCCAGAACGATTATGTTAAGCCAGGTAGGCCGTTGCACCAAAAAGACGGTGCAACGGCATTCCCCTAAAACTGCCCTTTAGCCCTTTGTGATCAAGGCTAAAGTTTTTTTGAAGAAAAACTTTAGCCTTGATCGTTATTTATCTGAAGGTCTATATATAGAGGCCAATTCTTTAATTTCAAGTCCTTTTTTTGAAAAAATTTTTGAGGGGGTAGCCAGGTAGGGTGGGCAACGTGTTTTTGGTGCAGCGGCATTTCGTTAAAATTAGAGATTATTCACATATATGATACGATATGAATGCCGTTGCACACCACGTGTGCAACGCCCTACCTGGCTGCTTGGCTAATTCAGGTGGGCAACCACGTTGCCCACCCTACCTGGCTAACCTGGTTACATCATACATAAGGTACAACGCAGAGCGTTGTTTTCGAGGTTTTAGTTTTTCTTCAAAAAACGAAAACAAAACCTCGAAGGCATTCCCAAACAGAGTTTGGGAACGAGAAAAAAAACTTCGCTTGGCGCTTCCACTCTACCTGGCTACGCTCTTTAACAAACTTGCACCGAACCCACAAAAAACAAGTCCTGTTTCTGACAAACTTCTTCCAATTTATTAGGATTAACCGGTTCTAAAATCCACAAAGGATTACGATTTTGTAGGCAATTCATCTTACCAATATAAGAATATTTGGTCGGATGAGCCATAAAATAGAAAATATCATTATTAAACTGAGCATAAAACGTATTACCCTCATATATTTTAAGGGTAATACTTATCTTATTGCCATTCTGAATCGCATCGAATAGATATTTTTCATTGAGTTTTCCCTGCTTTTCTTCAATAACAAACAAACCAGGAAATCCACAATCATCATCTAATTCATTGGGAAATACCAAACCTTCTTCCAAATCTGAAGATTCGCATAAAAACATGACATTCATACTTGGCTCCTTTTTACTAAATCGCTATTAAGTAACTGTTCAGCCTTTTTAGATTCCCATTTTATCTGTTCTTCTTTCTTTCCAACCATTTGATCACCCACTATAGGTGACCAAACAATATCTTTATTAAATAAATAAGTCCTTGTTTCTCCTAAATATTTAATATATTTTCGATACTTAATCGCTTCGTCATCTGTAAGGAAGCGTACATCTAATTCAAAAAAATGCTCATCTAAAATTTCAAGCTTCAAAACGGTTTTTGATTGGTATTTATACCAGGTCCATCTTTTAGCAACCCATAAATTAAGAGTTGAGTAAAAACCTCTACCCAATTCTCCACCACCAAGAGAAATATCAATTTTTCCTGATAATAACTTTTTAATAACATGTTTAGTACAACCGTGATAACAAATAAGCATAATTATTTAAAGCAAATCTCACGCGATTTCTGTTCCAACCGTTGAATTCGTCAATTTGCTGTTGCTATTTGATGGATTCGAGCAAGACAGTAGTGTATTTGGAAGCCGTTTAATTGTATCATAAAAAAAGGCTGAAGTCAGCAAGTGTAGGGTGGGTAGAGCGAGAGCGAAACCCACCCTACGCTTGCTGAAGGTCTATATATGGAGGCCAATTCTTTAATTTCAAGTCCTTTTTTTGAAATTTTTTTTGAGGGGGTCGCAAGTGTAACTCGTAAGCCGTATATGTTTGATTGATAAATTGTAATTTGTAGGGTGCATAAGCGATAGCGTCATGCACCATTCATATTTTGACCACGATTTGATGGTTTTTGGTGTATGACGCTTCGCTTATACACCCTACGCGAGCTACGCGAGCTACGCGAGCTTCCGCTAATTGACCGAAAAATCGCTATATTGACGATGATTAGGGGCTTGAAAACCTAATACAATATCCTCTTTTGGGATCCCTTTTTTGACTAAATCATCAGCTATATCATCTTCTGTGCCATTGTGTTGAATCCAGATTTTGCCATTTTTGATGTCAAGATGCAGGAAACAACTATGAATCCATTTTTTGTTATGCCAACCCACATTGACTAATTGGTAATGATCATGTTCAGTATCAAAGATCGATTCGATATCGACTTCTCCACCCCGATAAGAAGGACAATAGTTCCCATATTCCTGAATCAATTGTTTAATGAAAGTGCGATATTGCTCTAACTTATCCATTTGACAATCTCCTGCGTATCTATGTCATAAATGACGAGTTTAAATTGGTATTGCTGAATGACGGTTTTCGGTAATTCACGTTGGAAATAGCTGTTATAGATTTCCAAAGGGACCGCTAAATAGAGTGTATGTTTGAATCCTTCGTTTTCTAACGCAATGCGATAGTTAATAATTTGCCCAACAGTGGTATGAAATTCAGAAGTCAATGAAGCACTTTGAAAACTTTTGACTTCGACAGCGATTTGTTGTTCATCTTTTTCAGCGGCGATTAATTTTTCGGCACCTAAATCAACATATAAGTCAATACCGCCAAATTGGATAGATAAAGGATCGTCTGTGATTTCCCATCCGGCTTTGATTAAAGCATTTTTAACTTGGTTATGATAAATATCTCTTGCTGGCATAGTTGTCTTTTTGCGGAATGCGTTGAGCATTGGTAGCTTAATGCATTAAAAATGAATTAGGGTTGCGGCGCATTCAGTGCCTCTACCACTTTATTAGTTACGAATAGAATCCCGTTCAATATCACAAGAATATCAGGGCAAAAAGTCAGGATATTATTATCAGGGCAAATGTGCCTGTGCGACAAGCAAGTGTAGGGTGGGTAGAGCGAAACCCACCATTCCTTATGAACGAAAATGTGGGTTTCGTTCCTCTACCCACCCTACGCTTGCTTCTTCTCAATTCTTCATAATCTTCCCATGAATTGTCTTCAAAAACTAAACGCCGCATAATATTTTAGTCTCCAGTATCAAAACCTAATTGTTCGTCAGTTGGTATAAATTTTTTACCTTGACGATAATTTTCTTCTGCCAGTGCTATTTTTTTCATCAACTCTGGATTGTTTAAGACATACTGAGTTTCTAATTCACTTCTCAAATCAGGAGATAACTTATCCCACTGTGCATCAGTATAATCTTCAGTCGGGTTAATCATATACGTTGAAACAACTTCTCCTTGATTTCGCTTTGCAGAAGTGACGTGCTGTTGTTTTACACGAGTTTTCCCCAATGTCTCAAAAATTCGTATGAGTACCTGTGGATTTTGTAGAAAAAAATGATTAAAAGCAGTTTGAATCTCATGGGGAGTGAGATAAGCGGTGTTCACGTTCTTTGGTGCTTCTATTTTTACACAAAATGTGTTCATTTTTCTGCCTCTTTTTTAAAACGCTAATTTTGTTTTTACACCAGTTTTGTTTTGTGGGTTTCTACGCTCGCTTACAACGCGGAGCGTTGTTTCAGTCTTTCATAAACAGAGTTTGGGAACGAGAAACGATAACTACAAGGATTGTATATAAAAAAGGATTAAAAGCCAGACATAACGAAACTCTAATCCTTTCTTATATGCAATCCTTGTAGTTCTTTTTAATTTCAAAAAACATTCAATCTCAAAATATCCACAAAACTAATCCTGTCAATAACCGCTCCAACCTCGCACTGGCCACACATAGTTCGAGAAGTCCTTGCCGATTGTGAACACGAAGCCGTCGAAAAGGTTCACGGCGTATGTGGTGCTGACATGGGTAGACGACCAGTATACGTTCCACTGCACACTCAAGAACGGATCACCTTCTGTCAACTGACCAGTACCCGTTACATTAGAAAGTGCAGGATTACTATAGTTTCTATCAACCATTGCTTCCCACTCCTCTTTAATAGGTAAACGCCACATACCCAATGTCGAACTATCACTCAAACCACATTCTCCATTCGCCAAATTAGCCGCGCTTTGCATAGCAGTTCCCCAATCCTGTTCTCCAAAACAATTCGCATCTTTTAGCCATATCAATCCACTGCGATTATCTGTAACTGTGCCATTACCATTGTCGGTATAACGGTACGATGAAGGTGCTGGAGACGGAGATGACTCAGCAATGGGAGAATTTCCGTCTCGCACTGGCCACACATAGTTGGTGTTGTAGCGGCTGTAGTCGCCGTAGCCAAAGTACGGACCATCGTTCCATCGTATTGCGCGGGTCGTAACGTTCGTGCCGCTGGAAGACCAGTAGTCGTCGTCCGACTGCACGCCAGAAAATGCATCACCTTCCGTCCACTGACCGGTACCTGCTGCATTAGAAAGTGCAGGACTGTAGCTTTTATCAACCATCGCCCTCCACTCATCTTCAGTTGGTAAACGCCACATACCCGATGTCGAACCATCACTCAAACCACATTGTCCATTCGCCAAACTAGCCACGATTTGCTCAGCCGTGTCCCAAGCCTGTCGTCCAAAACAATTCGCATTCTTTAGCCATATCAATCCACTGCGATTATCTGTAACTGTGCCATTACCATTGTCGGTATAACGGTACGATGAAGGTGAAGGAGACGGAGGTGACTCAACAACGGGAGGCGGCTCAACAACAATGGGAGGTGGTTCAACAACGATAGGTGGCACAACGGGCGGTGCAACTTCTGGAGTCGCAGCAATACTTGCCGAAGGGCTACTTTCCAGCCCTGCCGCGTTCATGGCTGTTACCCAATAAGTATAGCTTGTACCATTAACCAATCCTTTATGGGTAAATACCGTGCCTGAAACGGAACGACTTTCAACCGCGCCACCCGCACTTTGCCAGTAAACTGTATAAGAAGCTGCTCCCGTGACAGCTTGCCAAGTAAAAACGACTTGTGCATTGCCTGCCTCGGCTGATAAGGCTGTCGGAGCAGGTGGTGGTGTGACTCCCGCGTTTGGGATGGCGGCAACCGTTATCGACGCGATACCTTCAACCCCCATCGTATCCATCGCTGTCACAGAATAGCGATAACTGACCCCATTAATCAGTCCCTCGTGCATATACGAAGTGGCCTTCACCGAAATACTGGCTCCCGAACCATCAGATGCTTGCCAATAAACGACATAAGAGTCTGCATCCGTCACTGGCTCCCAACTGAGTAGCACAGAAGTATCGCCCGCCTCTGCAAAAGGATTACTGGGTGAAGGGAGAACCGAAACACAATCAACCACTGGTGTTAGCGGCGGTTCATCACTTAAAGTGGTCGAGACTTCAGCCAAATTAGATTGCAGAACAGAAAAACTGTCCGTTATGGGATTTTTACCCTCTTTAACATAAGCCGCATAGAAGATATAATGCCCACTCAAACCCACCACAACTTCAAAATCCAAAATGTCATGCACCTTTTTTGTGGCTTCCAATGACTCTCGGAAAAGTTGCGGTATTGGACTGAAAGGCGTAAAGGCTAACGGAGTCATAAATAATAAGTCACTGCTGGGTAATTGTACAGCCACCCATAAATCAACGCGGTGAAAGCGAGAGGCGGCTTGTAGGTTTTCTTGTAACTTTAAAGAGATACATTCACCTACATGATATGTGGGCTTTAATGGCGAGAACGTGAGTTCGGCCGTTGCGCCCACAGTTTGGGTAAGGCAGAGTAGTAGTAAAAATACGAGTTTTTTCATCAGATAAATCCTCCTGATGTATAACAGTTTAATGCCATTAAGTTAAAGGCAGACACTTGAAAATTAACAGTTTGAATCAGAATTTAAGAATTTGAGAATTTTCAGAATAAAATTTAAAATCATTAATATTCACACGATGTTTAAGAAATCCGATTTTTGAAAAAAATCGGATTTCTAAGCTCAACGATCTTTAAGAAATCCGATTTTTGAAAAAAATCGGATTTCTAAATAAGAGGCTCATTCTGAAAATTCTCAAATTCTGAAAATTCTGATTCAAACTACGTTAAGGATTTACTCACAATTTCATAGACATCTTTACAAAGCCCATCATGGTTTGCAATACGTTCCAATTGACTTTTCATAAGTTCTTGATTAGGTTGAGAAAATTTGCGCCAATGGGTCAAAGTACGAACTAAGCGAGCGGCTACCCACGGATTAATCGTATTTAATTCCAGTATATAATCGCCGAGAAACGCATAGCCTGCACCATCTTCACGGTGAAAACCGATTGGATTTCCTTCACAAAAAACACCAATCAGTGCATAAACCTTGTTGGGGTTTTTAACATTAAATGCGTCATGCTTGACTAAGGTTTGCACCCGATGCAATATCTCTTTATCGGGTATTCTCGCTTGTATTGCGAACCATTTATCAACAACTAAGGGATCATGTTGCCATTGTTGATAAAAATGATCAAGCTGAGGCATTGTTTGTTCTAATCCATTATTGACGAGAACTTGCAATGCAAAGAGTTGATCAGTCATATTATTGGCTGAACTGTATTGTTCAAGAGCCAGGTAGCGATAGCGTTCACCTAAATTCAGTAAATAGCTTAGGCAAATGTTCTTGAGTGAACGTGCTGCAATGTCTTCAGTTGTTAATTGATATTCAGTTAACGCCTGGGCTAATTTTTTATAATTCGCCAAAAATTCATTTTCTAAAGCAGAAGCCAATTCCGTTTTCAGAAATTCCCTGATTTGATGAATGGGTTTTACCGCAATCGGTTGAATACATTCTGCTAAGTAATTTTCACTGGGTAATTCTAAGAGTTGCGCCAGGAGTGCTTTGTCTATTTCTTTCAATCCGAGCAATCGACGATAAGCCGTTGTCAGCACTTCTTCCATTTGCAGGGGTTTTTCCGCCTGAACGGTTTGTAGCAAACGCTTGATGATGTTAATGGCTAAACGTTGATTGGCTTCCCAGCGACAAAATGGATCTGAATCATGCGCCATTAAAAAGCCTAATTCGTCATCGGCATAAGCGTAATCCAATTTAACGGGGGCTGAAAAACCTTGTAGTAAGGAAGGGATGGTTTTTTCAGGAATAGCGATAAATTCAAAACAGTCTTCTGGCTGTTTGAGCGTTAATACCCGACTTTTGCCAACGGCTTTCTCTTCGCCCACTAATTGCAAGTCCAATGCCTCACCATTTGGATCAATCAGCCCTAGTTTGAGAGGTATAAGGAAAGGTGGTTTGCTTTCCTGTTCTGGGGTTGGTGGGCAGGATTGCTTGACAAAGAGTTTTAAACGGCGGCGTTCTGAATCATATTCACTATGCACCCGTAACTCAGGCGTACCTGCTTGACTGTACCAGAACTTAAATTGGTTAAGATCATAGCCGCTGGCATCGCTCATCGCTGCGACAAAGTCATCACAAGTGACTGCTTGCCCGTCATGCCGTTGGAAATACAAATCCATGCCCTTTCGGAAATTGTCACGCCCTAATAGGGTATGTATCATTCTAATGACTTCCGCGCCTTTTTCATACACTGTCGCCGTGTAAAAGTTATTCATTTCTATATAAGAATCGGGGCGTATCGGATGAGCGATAGGTCCTGAATCTTCTGAAAACTGGCGGGTACGCAATTTTTTGACGTTGTTAATGCGAATGACAGCCCGTGATCCGACATCAGAAGAAAATTCTTGATCACGAAATACTGTAAGCCCTTCTTTAAGGCTAAGTTGAAACCAATCGCGACAAGTGACGCGATTTCCTGTCCAGTTGTGGAAATATTCGTGAGCGATCACTCTTTCGATGTTGTCAAAATCGCTATCTGTCGCTGTCTCAGGTTTAGCTAATACGCATTTTGAATTGAATACGTTAAGCCCTTTATTTTCCATGGCACCCATATTAAAATCATCGACTGCCACAATCATATAGATATCGAGATCGTATTCTAAACCAAAGACTTCTTCATCCCAAGCCATTGCTTTTTTCAGGGAGCGCATGGCGTGATCACATTTGTCTTGGTTTTGGTGTTCGGCATAGATTTCTAGTGCCACTTTTCGCCCTGAGCGAGTTGTATAACTGTCTTCTAGCTTGGCTAAATCGCCTGCAACCAGCGCGAACAGATAGCCAGGTTTTTTAAAGGGATCATGCCATGTTATCCAGTGACGATCATCCGCTAATTCGCCACGTTCTTGAGGGTTGCCATTGGACAATAACATGGGGTAGCGTTTTTTATCCGCAAGAATCGTTGTGGTAAAAACGCTCATGACATCAGGGCGATCCAGAAAATAGGTGATACGGCGAAAACCATGTGGCTCACATTGGGTGCAATAAGTGCCATTGGTGAGGTATAAGCCCATAAATACCGTATTTTTGTTAGGGTTAATACGGGTTTTAATTTGCAAGTTAAAACGTTCAGGCACTTTATAAATCGTGAGTTGCTCTTCATCAACCCGATATTCATCGGGTTTCAGTTCAGAGTCATCCAATTTTAATGATAATAACTCAAGTTGTTCACCATCAAGCACCAAAGGTTTCGCTTGTTTACCCTTGGATGAATTTCGAGAGAGGGATAGTTCTGAAGAAACTAAAGTCGCTTCTTCTTTCAATTCAAAATGTAATTTGGCAGTGTCTATCCAATAATCAGGTTGTTGGTAGTCTTTGCGAAATTTTTTCACTGGCTGATCCGCCATATTTTTTAAATCTCCATTTTTAAAGGGTTATAATTAGAGTTGTTTCTATAACAAGTATTTTATATAATATACCATTTACGCATTGAGTACAACGGATTTTAGAAACAAACGGATTAATTCAAATCAATTCGTAACTACTCAGGGCAACCATAAAGGATTTGCCCCTACAATAATATTCTTATGTAGGCTGCACACCCTTGTGGTTGCCCTGAGTACAATAATACTTGATATTCTCGGTAAAGCTAAATGCAAGTTGATTTTTATATCTTACACCTAAGAAATAGACAAGAAAAAGAGCGTTTTGCCTGTCAATTAACGAATAAGGTTTGGCATCAGGATTATCGTATTTATATTCATACGGAACCTAGTCTTCTACAGCGACTTGACATGATGCTATGGACATTTAAAGAAGAAAGTTTTTTGGCACATGATATTTACCCAGACGTATCGTCTTCAGCACCAATACGAATCGGTTGTACTGAACAAGCCTGTGACGAAATGGACGTATTAATTAATTTGACTGAAACTGTGCCACCGTTTTTTGAATTGTATGAGCGAATTGCTGAGATTGTTGATGATACGCCTTTGGCGCGTGAAGCAGGTAGAGCACGTTATCGCTTTTATAAAGAAAAAGGTTATGTCTTGAAAACACACGATATTAACCGTTAACAAAGTAGGTGCAGATGAAACCCGCGAAAAAAGTTGAATTACCTGTCTTAAAAGATATTGTTGTGCCTGGAAAAGAAGTGCCTGAAAAAGGTGAATTTCCACCCGTGCTTGATAATTTTCAAGTCAAAGCACTTGAACAACAAATCGAAAAAATTGTTCGCAAAAAATTGGAAACGGTGTTAAATAGAGCCACAAAAGAAACCGTCGCGGAAATTAAAAAGCATATTGATAAAGTGTTGCCTACCTTAATCAAGGAGGCTAATCAAGCCATTGAAAAAGGCTAATAAAGGATTCTATAGACATTCAGAAAAAGAGTTGGAATTAAACCTCTGAGGTTTTGAAAACCTCTGAGGTTTTTATTCGCATAGTTTGTATTCTTAAACAGTTGTCAAATGTTTTTAATGAGGTATAATATTAATTAATAACACTATTTGGTAGAATGCAAATTAGAAAACAACCGAGTAAGGTATAAATTCGTCAATGTCTGCTCAAACTTTTCGCGTTACATGGCGAGTTAATCCGTCAAGCTAATAACTGATGTTATGCAGGGTGCTTCTAAATTCCACCGATATTCCACCGATTTCATCGGTGGCTATTCATGTTTAACCCCTTCAGGGTTGAAACTAACCCCAATGGGGTGAAATGTGAATAGCCACCGATGAAATCGGTGGAACTTTGGAAGCACCTTGCGTCACATCAGTTAGATATTTTAATACCTTCGTCACAGGATTCAGATTGGCGAAGGTATTAATATTTGGGATACTATCTCATTTCACCGACAAGGAAAAAATGATGGATAAACTAGAATTATCTCCTGAATTGGAAAAATTCCGGGATAAAATCGAATCCTCTCTCAAACCTTTTATTGCCATAAGTGCTAAAAAAAACAACAATTTAGCCCTGTGGCAAAGTAAATTTGGTGGCTTGCCCTATTTGCCCAAAAGGAGCGAATATCCTAAAGGGGCTCAAAACACTCCGTTATTTTTATTGGCACAAATTAATTTTGAAGAATTTCCCTATTTAGAGGGTTTCCCACCTTGTGGGATTTTGCAGTTTTACATTGGAGGTGATGATTTTTACGGGACAAATTGGGATAATCCCACAAAACAAGATAACTTTCGTGTGGTGTATTTTCCGGAGGTTTCTAAAATAGAGAGTGACTTAGTCACCGATTTTAGCTTTTTGCCTGAACAGACAGAACTCCCCCTTTTTGAGAGTTGCTCATTGCAATTTGAAAAAAATATCGCGCCTGTGGGCATGGTGGACTATGAATTTGAAAAAATATTTGCTCAGCGTTTCTTCAAGGCATTTGGTGATAAAGAAGGTGATGTTTTGGAGGAATATGATAACAAATTTCCATCATACGGGCATAAAATAGGGGGGTATGCCTTTTTTACGCAGGAAGATCCGCGGGCTGATGGAAAAGGGGCAGCGGTTGGCAAAGACATTTTGCTTTTGCAAATGGATACCGACGATGACGCAGATATTATGTGGGGAGATAGTGGAGTAGGAAACTTTTTCATTTCTCAAGCGGATTTGGAAAAACGAGATTTTTCTCAGGTGCTTTATACTTGGGATTGTTGTTAAGTAGTGAAACATGAATTTTCGTAAATACTCAGGCAACCACAAGGGGGTGCAGCCTACATCAGAAGGTTTTCGTCCGTCTTCATCAGAATCTGGTTGTAGGGGCAATCCTTAGAATCTGGTTGTAGGGGCAATCCTTTATGGTTGCCCTGAGTAGTTACACTTTTTTTACCACAGGAGAATCAATATGCCATTTTTTAGAACCATTTTTTTCATCAGCATTTTATTTTTGCTGATCGGTTGTGCCTCTAAGCCATCAACTTTTGTTGAAACCCATGATGAAAAAGGCGTTTGGAAGGTGATTCATTTACATAACCACTATGGCATTTTTGCCAATAAAAATCGAGAAGTCTGGCGGCGGGTGATTGACGTTTTGTCTGAAAAATATGACTTAGAAGTGCTAGATAAAACAAGTGGTTATATTCGCACTTCTTGGAAATATTTACTCCACAATGATGAGGATAAAAAATACCGCAGTCGGGTTGTTATCAAAATGCTGGGTAATGTTTGGCACACTGTCAAATTGAAGACAGAAGCGCAATGGTTAGATGACGAGGTTTGGATTACCGGTTATGATACAGCCGTTTTAGAAGAAATTTACAAGGATATTCAAGGGCGTACTGGTATTTCTGTGAGATAGGTGATAGACTTTGGAGTCGAAAGCGTTGGGCTTTCCGTTCAACGCTTTTTTTTAATCGCAAACCCTATTTCGCTTTTTATCAATCATTGTTTGTAATCTTATGGTGATGAACGAAACCAAAAGAAAAATCTTCAAATTTTGCCTCGACAAAAAACGAGATATTACTGTTCCTGAAATTGCACAAACTCTAAATCTTAGTTCAACCACCGTGCAAAAATATCTACGTGATTTCAAAAAAGCGGGTAGAATCGCACAATTTGAGATGAGGGGGCAATATCAATTAATGAATCCCCAAATCTATTTTGACAACAACTTATTTGTCTATAAACAAGAACAATTAGTAGGTTATCTGAATTTTGATAAGGGATTATATCAATTTGCCTACGATAATGATTATTTGTGCCAACCAGAGGCTGTGGCTTTGTCGCCAACAATGGATTTGACTGAAATCATTTTGGAAAGTGAAATATTCCCGGTTTTTGAACAACTTATTCCAGAAGGAACCGATAAAAAACTATTAGAAATAAAAGCCGGTTCTGCCAATGAGTTTGATTTGTTGCCCTTGTTACAGCATATTTATGGTGATTTACAGTTTTCTAAAACGCCTCTTAAATTCGATAAGCCTTATTCTCACCAAATTCGTTATGAAGAGATTAAAGATAAACTCCTTGGAAAAAATACTTTTCCCAATATTTTAGAGATGGAAATTCACATTGATGACAAGGTACTCTTTCCTGAAATGAATGGATTAAGCGAAGTCAGCCGAATTTTTTTGCCGTCAGGATTATCCGGTTATCAACATAAATTTTCAGTGATATTAGAAAACAATATCATACGGCAAGCTGAAGCCAATGAAAGTGCCTATCATTTTATCAAACCTTATCATCCTCAAAAAGCGAATCCAGACGATGATTTTTATTTACCTCACCTCGCCATCAATGAACACCTGTTTATGACTTTTGCCAAGAATGAGTTAGGTTTTGAAGTGCCTTGGAATGCGATAGTCAAACGCCCAAAAGAATGCTCATATCATTATATTGTTAAGCGTTTTGATAGATATAAGGGCTATAAATTGGCTTATCATGAATTTGCCACGTTGATAGGATTGGATAGTGAACGCAAGTATCAAATAAGTTCAGATAAAATGTTTAAGCGAATAAAAAACGTTTTAACGTTATCCAAAGAACGTTTAATTCTCCTTAGCTATTATTTTTATTCGATGTTGATTGTTCATGAAGATATGCACAGTAAAAATCTGTCTGTGAGAAGAGAGGGAAAAACGATTAGGATGTCTCCCCTTTATGATATTGCAACGACAGCGATTTATCAAAATGTTTATGGCTATGAATCCCATTTACCGATTAATGGCAAAAGAACTCATATTCGTCCAAAAGATTTTTATGTTTTGGTGGATTTAATAGCGGTTAATCGAAAAACGTTTGATAAAGCTGCTGCAAATATTTTGTTTAATTATACCTACAAACTTCCTGAGTATTTTGATCAATTAGAAAAAGCGTTTCCAGACGCTAACGTTTATAAAAAAACGCAAGCGAATTACTCTGAAAAGAAACAACGCAAGACTCAATCTATCTCGTTAGCTGATAAAATGAGGAAAAGTCATCGAACTCGGATAAAAGAGCTTGAAAAAAAGGGTTGGTATGCACAACTTCATATTCCATATCAAGTTGATTATCCTGTTGTGCAAACCAGTATCATCTCAAACTGATATTCAAGCAGACTATATGTTCAGAACATTAATTAAACACCGCCAAAAAAACAGTACAACGAATTAACGAAATAAACGAATTAAAACCAATCAAACCAGAAAAATTCGTTTATTTCGTTAATTCGCTGTACTAAACTATTAGAATCAGAATTTGCAGAATTAAAGAATTTGCATAAAACCAAAATCAATTTTAATATTATTCTGAAAATTCTGAAATTCTGAAAATTCTGATTCAAACCATTAATTAAACACCACCAAACAAACATTCTCGTTCCCACGCCGGCGCGTGGGAACCAGAAAAATATTTATTGGAGTCCAAACCTTCAGATTTG
>JAOZSV010000281.1 GCA_029939505.1 Thiotrichaceae bacterium
TTCAACCCTGAAGGGGTTAAACATGAATAGCCACCGATGAAATCGGTGGAACTGAAGCACCTTGCGTCACATCAGTTAATAAGAATATTTCAGCCTATTCGAGGCTAAAGTGATTCAAAAAAACTTTAGCCTCGAATGCTTTTCTTCAAAAAACTTTAGGCTGAAATGTTGTAGGGGCAATCCTTTATGGTTGCCCTGAGTAGTTACTTTCGATTATAATACGTTTTTATTTATAAAGTTTTAAAATTCTGTTAATTCTTAAATTCTGTTAATTCTGATTCTAACAATTTGGAGAAATTATCTAATGAAGACAAAAATATTATTGGCGTTCATGCTCCTAACATTTTCAATCTCAATTTGGAGCAGCGAATTATACACCCCTCAAGCAATATTACATGCAGAAGACGAGAAAGCCATTGCAACTGTTAAATTTAATACCCCAGAAACGGGTGATATGTATGTCGCCGTAATAGTCGGGAGCAAATGGTTGTTTTTGAACCAAGAAAACAGTTGGAGCGAAACCCCTACTCCTTTTAAGGTTAATGAAACTTTCCAAGGTGAATACCCCCTGTTTTCAGTTGATGCTGTGCGTTTACCACCGGGTAATTATCCACTCTATCAAATCGTGACAGAGCCTAATGGTAATCCGTTCGATGTGGATGATTGGATAGGCGGAAAAGACGGATTAAATTTCCTGAGTTTTAGTACGGGATTACCGACCAAAGTGCGCGTCTTACCCTTTAACGATTTGGGTATGCACTGTATGAGTGGCCTCTTTTCCATTTTTGCTATCCTACCACCCTTTAATGTTGTAAATGCCCAAGTAATTGGACAAGGTAGCGATGGTATGCCAAAACTACTTGATGGAGATAAAGTCGAAGTACGTTATTCAGCCGTGGCAGATCGAAGAGGTTCTATTAATTCCAGTAGCGTCTTCAAAACAGATTTTTGGCAAGACGCACCAGATTTGTTTGGAATGGATTTACAACTTGGAGCAGGTTTAACTGGACTTTTCATGCCAGCAGATAATCCCACAAATCCGGGAGAACAATTGCTACACTATAAATCCAAAAATGACTGGTTTAGTGCTGATGGTATTCCCATTACACCACTGGATGATATAGGGCAAGTTAATTCTTATCCCATGTTACGAGTAAGTGCTTATGATAAAGAAAGTGGGGGATTGTTAGGCGCAACCGATGTGGTCGTACCTGTGAGTATGGAAGTGAATTGCAAGACTTGTCATGCGACTGGCAAAATCGCTGCTAATGATTCCAGCATGACTTGGATATCATCAGATGATCCAGATGTACAAGCTCAGACAACCAGTTTAGGGCAGTTAGAAGTAGAAGCCCAAAAAAATGTTCTCTTGTTACATGATAAAAAACAGGGTACTAATTTAATGGACAACACGCCAGTACTCTGTGCCAGTTGCCATTATTCAGCAGCGTCAGATTTAAGCGGTTCTGGACCCCAAGGATTGCAACAGTACTGGCCTACTCTTTCCCAAGTGATACACCAACATCATGGTGAACAATCTGATGCAGAAGGAAACCCCATCATTCCAATCGGTTCAGAACCTGAACAAAGCTGTTATCAATGTCATCCCGGCAAAACAACCCAATGTCAACGCGGCGCAATGAAAACGGCCGGTTTAGAATGTCACTCTTGCCACGGTGATATACTAGCAGTGGGCGGGAAATTTCCATTGCAAGAAAACGGTAGTATTGATGGAAAAAATGACGGGAAACCACGCCGCCCTTGGACTGATATGCCACGTTGCCAATCCTGTCATACTGGTGATGCGATAAATCATTTGACTGGTGAAGGGTTAGAATTTCACGAAGACGGTATCCGCTTGGTACAAGCCTATAAAACCGGTGACCAGTCAGCATCTCCCTTGCTTGCTGAAAATAAACGTTTTGCTGAAAATGAAAATACCTTGTTCCGTAACAGTAAAGGACATAAAGGAGTCGCTTGTGAAGGTTGTCATGGTAGTACCCATGCGATTTGGCCTAATGCCAAAGCGAACGCGAATGATAATTTGACAGCACTTCAATTACAAGGACATACAGGCACTATTATTGAATGCGATACTTGTCATACTCCGGGAAGTCTGCCGATGACACTTGATGGTCCACATGGCATACATAGTGTCAATGATCCAAACTGGATCAAGAAGCACAAAGAACCTTATGTACTTGCTCCTAATGATTGCAAAGCCTGTCATGGCAAAAATTTACAAGGCACTGCTTTATCTAAAGTCGCAGCGACTCGAACCTTCGAGATAGAAGATGATCGCACGATTACTTTGGAAAAAGGGCAAAAAGTCAGTTGTGACTTGTGCCATAGTAAACCTTAGAATGCGAATTAAGAGTTAAAGATGGAGTTCGAGGTTTAAGTTTTTTGAAGAAAAACTTAAACCTCGAAAACGCTTCAGCTTTGGGCGTTTTTTGGACGGATTGACAAAGCTAAAGCGTTGTACTCCAAAGTCCAAAGCTAAAGCGTTGTACTCCAAAGTCCAAAGCTAAAGCGTTGTACTCCATTTTCAATGGATCAAATTTTATCCGGATCAACACCTAATTCACGCAGTTTTTCGGTTAATCGCTCGGTGCGTCGTTCTGTCAGTTCTGTTTGACGCGCCAATTCTTCCGCGACTTGACGTGCCAGTTTTTCTGCTTGACGCGCTTGCTCTTCTGCCGTTTGACGCGCCCGTCTTTCCGCTTGACGCGCTCGTTTTTCCGCTTGACGCGCCCGTTTTTCTTCAGTATAACTGGGCAACACAAAGCGTTGATAAACTTTATCACTAATCATCTCTTCAGGAGAGGGTTTCGTGAATAAGTCGGAAATCCGAAATTGAAAGCCGGGCAATACCTTCGATTTGATAATTTGACCTTTCACAGGCTTGATGGGAATATAAACGCCCTTCTTACCCAAACGATAGAATTGAATACGATCACGCTGACTATCTAAAATGTAATACTCTTTGACACCGCCCTGGGCGTATTCTTTCTTTTTCGTCACTGTATCCCGTTTTCTGATTTCTTCAGTCGAATCGGAAAGCACTTCTACACAAAGATCAAAAGTACCTCGATAGCTTCTATCATGGGGTAGAAGTGGTATTGGATTGTCATGGAGTACCACACCTAAATCGGGGCGACGTACTTCTTTTTTCCCAGAAAGTGTTAAACGAAATCCCATTTCTAATAAGACCGATTGGGCAATGGGATTGGTTCTCAAATAATGTTCTAAAAGTTCAAGGAACCATTTGTACATTGAAATTGTTAAGACATCAGACATCGCTTTTTCCTCTAAATAGCCGTTATTCCATTCATAAACCACAGTCGGGTTGTTATAGTATTTTTTCCAGTATTCCGCTTCTGAAACTTTCTTTCTTACCGGTGAACAGCCATATTCTTGATAGCTGGAATGGTTTAATGCGTGTAATGTTGTCATGCTTTCTCCTATTTTGAACCGGATTGATTAATGGATTGATAGGATTATCGTAACTACTCCGCCTTGAAATCAATTTCAAGGCTGAAAGCGAAAGTTTCCTAAAGGAGAGTGAAAGAAGATTGATTAAATTAGCCTGATTTTAGCTGTTCCTGCTTTTTGAGGTTTTCGTTTTTTGAAGAAAAACGAAAACCTCGAAAGTTGTTAGCCTTGAAATTGATTTCAAGGCGGAGTAGTTACGAAAAAACTTTCGCCTCGAATGGACTCCAAAAAGTATTAAAACTGATGCTTCAGTACTTAGAACATGGCTTGGTTAGATAGAGGACGACGACTTTGGAAGAACTCGAAACTTCTCTTCAAATGGTTACTCTATTTATCAATTAAAGAAGCTGTCCAATAGACGATATGGTTAGGTTCAACTAAAGTTTCTAAATGAGATAAAATGGGCGTGATTTTTTCCTGTGTATCGAAAAATTCTATAATAACGGGCAAATCTAAAGATAAATCAACTAAATTGGCGGTATGGATTTTACCTGATTTGCCAAATCCACTGATGCCTCGCAAGACTGTCACGCCGCATACTTGGCTGTCGTCGTGCAAATATTTTAACAACTTTTTTAACCGCCCTTCTGCTTCAGTCAGGTAAACTCGTACCATAGTGATTTGTTTCATAATTGCCTCGCTAGACTCATTCCTAACCAAGTTGCTAGTAAACACAGTAGTATGCTGATAAAAATATTCAGTAATGCTTTAGTTTGCTCGCCCCCTTGAAGAAGGGTGAGCGTTTCTAAAGAAAAAGTAGAAAAGGTGGTAAATGCACCGAGCAAACCGATTAATAAAGCCGCTCGCCATTCCGCACTGATAAATCGTTCTAACATGAAGATGGATAAAAAACCCATTAAAAAACATCCCCATACATTGACAATCAGGGTGCCATAAGGAAAATCCCGCCCTAATAGTGCGTACATGCTGGAAGAAATCCAAAAGCGTAGTAAAGCACCTATTGCACCACCGGCGGCAATTGCAGTTAAACGAATCATTTGATGATATTTTAGTTGAGTTTTCTGATGAGAGCTAATAATATGTCTGTTAAACCTCAGAGGTTTGCGAAACCTCTGAGGTTTTTGTCTGGGTAGAACTCCTCGGCGTTCTTTTCGCATTTAATCTGTTAAACCTCAGAGGTTTGCGAAACCTCTGAGGTTTTTGTCTGAGCATAAGGCGTATCGATTTTATTCTCTTTTCTGCAAATAAGTCAAGAAAATGGTCAATCGTCAAAGATTTTCCGGCGGCGAATAAGGCGGCTTTCAATGATGTTTTTTGATGAGTTGTTCTGTCATATTTGGTTATGAATGAATAAGCGATGTTAAATCATTTATCGGGGATTTATAATCTTGTTCAATCATCTTATTTAGCCAATAATTCGCTTCTCCTAGAGTACAAATCTTACGTTCTGTCGCCAAAACTAAACAGCCGAGCGTTCCCGAAAGACGAATACCATGTTTAATGGCTTCTTTACGGGCAGCCATGTCATCAGTCAAAAATAACCAATCACGATGATGAGCTATTGCTAAAGATGATGCCTCACCAATATGTAAGCGCTTCGGTAATTCGCGCAAGAAACGAAATTCTTGTTCATCTATCATATTGGTTAATTTTATCCAGCCATTTTCCTCAATCGGATAGATTTGTTTTTCAAGTGGCGCGTAAAATTGATAGCCTTCTTCTAATCCTTGTTGAATTTCCCCATACACTTCTACAGATATATTAATATTGTTATAGAGCTGCTGTAGAACGTTAAGTTGTTCGATGCAAGCAAAATTTGAAATCGTTGTCGTATTCACAATGACACTCATCTTGTCGCCTCAAGTTCTTGGCGTAATGCTTGAATCTCATTTTGAGCTTCAGTTAGCGTTTCTACACCTAATTTCAACGAAATACCTTTTTCCAACAAAATGTCTTTGAACTGTGCCCAACTAACACCTGCAAGACTGGCGGCTTTTGCTAAAGAGATATTTTCGTTTTTATAACGATAAATGGCTAATTGAATTTTTAATTCTGGGCGTGCCCGCAAAAGGTGGCGTAGCGCATCTGCAATCACAGCGTCTGCATTGGGATAAATTTGCGCCTCGACTAAAGTTTGTACTTTAAGCATGTTTAAAATCCAAAATTGAAACTTTGGACTCCAAAAATCCAAAGCGTTGATTTGACATCAGTATCACATAACAAGTTCATTTCTTTCATCTCGTTTCCCGTTTTATCAAATAAATAATATATCTGTTAAACCTCAGAGGTTTGCGAAACCTCTGAGGTTTTTGTCTTGGCAGAAA
>JAOZSV010000093.1 GCA_029939505.1 Thiotrichaceae bacterium
TTTGAGTTTTTCTTTAAAAAACTCAAACCTCGAATGTACTCCAAAGCAACAAAGCTAAAGCATTCGAGGTTTGAGTTTTTCTTTAAAAAACTCAAACCTCGAATGTACTCCAAAGCAACAAAGCTAAAGCATTCGAGGTTTGAGTTTTTCTTTAAAAAACTCAAACCTCGAATGTACTCCATTTTCAAAAATTCAACTCTTAATTCGCATTCCTAAGTGTATTGAAGCGTAAGTTTTAATATTTTAATATCCGATAATTTGTGCTTCAGTACATCAATTTATCGCCTATTCATTCCGCTTTTCGGGTACGAATTTTTCAGGAATCAAATTGGATTTTTCAAAATATGGATTAAAAACTGGATCATCATTGAGAATTTCTTGTTTTTTACGCGCATATTTTAGAAAGTATAAAGAAGCGAATGCAATGACAAGCAATACTCTACCCATCACAGGGCTGGAATTTTTCCAAGTTAGCCCTATAATAATAAGGGTTAGCATGGCGGCTAAAATCAAAGAGAATAACCAACCGACTATGTTGAAGGGTTTTATAAATGGGAGAGAGGTTTTTGCTATCCATAATAAACCGAATATCACATAAATGCCTAAAAACATCATGAAAAAGCCGAAAAAACGTTTATTAAATTGACTAAAGAATAAGGATATTCTTTCATTTATAAACATTCTATTTGCACTCACCACGCCGTATTCAAAAAGTTCAATCTGACTTCCCGTTTGAGTCTGATAGGGAACCAAGTTTGAATTAACCTGTTTGGCAATGATACTGATCGTTTCATGCAGAATAAATTCAAATTTTATTCTTAAATCCCCAATTTTAGGAGAGGCGGGATTTTTACCCACATAGAAATTTCCTTCATTTAAATGTGATTCTTTCCCGTGTAGTAAATTTTGGAGATTATCCTGTGCTTTAATAAATGACAACTCTGTTATTGATAACTTCTGATAACGAGTCATCTTATTGATTATATTGGGGGATAATATGAAATGACCGATTTTCACGTTTTCAGCGTGAAAATCCTTGCTATTCAAATACATAGCAGGATTATGATGTTTTTCAAATTTAAACGCTTTGGAGTCAATGAAACGATTTGACCATATTTTTTCATAAATGTATTCAATATGGCTAGTTTCATTTTTAGAGTGTTTTTCTTGCCACTGGTACATTTCAACTATACGCCGTAATTTAATCGCATCGACATCAATTTTAAACTGTGGATCGATGAGCGTTTCATCAGTCGTCATTTCAGCAGTGAGATGAACAAGACTCTTTTCATGACTTAGATCAACTTGATCAGACTCAATTGAGATAACGAGCCTTTTACCTTCTGCTAATGTCTTAGCGTGGAGTAGGACATTTTGCTCGTTTGTCATCAAAGTTGTAATGGCGTAATATATAAAAAAAAAGGCTAAAAGTAGTCCAAAGAAAGTCAAATAAACAGCGACGGCTCTATTTTCCCGTATTTTTTGTGCAAGATGAGACATGTTTAATTTTCAGTTAGATTTTTAGTAACTACGTTTTAAAGCGTTGGCACTCCAAAATACGCCAAAGCTAAAGCGTTGGCACTCCAATCAAGTAGTTACGATTTTTATTGACAGTCAATATGTGAATTAGGGCGTATCAGTTTGTTATAAATTTTAAATCCTGTTCAAAAATATTGGTGAAGGAATTAATACTATACTATAATATTAGAAATCGTTTCGAGCTTTAAATTTCTTGTTAAATTGATAAAAATTATATTTGATAATGTATAATAACTATTTGTTAAAAGTTATATCTTGTTGGTTTCTCATTTTAAGCCTTCCTTGCGCTGCGATAGAATTACCCGATATGGGTATTTCGGCTAACACAGTATTGTCACAGGCGGATGAGCAAAAATTGGGGACAAATTTTATTCGTCAATTGCGAAAACATGTGGATGTGATAGACGATGTTCAAATTAATAATTATATTAATGCGCTGGGGCATCGCCTCTCCTCGTACAGCAATACTCCTGAACAACCTTTTCTGTTTTTTGTGATCAAAGATTCTTCTATTAATGCCTTTGCGGTTCCAGGAGGTTTTATAGGCGTACATAGTGGATTAATTTTGAACACAAGTAGCGAAAGTGAATTGGCTTCGGTACTCGCCCATGAAATTGCTCATGTCACTCAACGCCATATTGCCCGCACAATTGAAGCCTCTCAACGTTTATCTTTTCCAGCGTTAGCGGCTTTAATTGTGGCTGCTGTACTAGCAGGTGCTGCGGGTGTGCCACAGGCTGGTGAGGCTGCGCTTGCTGTTGTGATGGCTGGCAATGTGCAAATGCAAATTAATTTTACACGCTTGCATGAAAAAGAGGCTGATCGGGTGGGTATGCAAACCCTTGCTAAAGCGGGTTTTGAACCTCGTGATATGCCTCGTTTTTTTGAGAATTTACAAGCGTCTATGCGCTATTATGAAGATGGGGTTCCAGAATTTTTACGCACACATCCTGTGACAACTGATCGTATTGCTGAGGCATATAGTCGCGCTAAAAAATATCCTCGCCCGTCAGTGAGTGATACGCCCCTTTATCATTTGATGAAGGCGCAATTATTGCTAAAAACGAGTGATAATAAACATAAGTTGTTGAAAATATTGAGTAAAATGCTTGAATCGGGCAGTTATCGTGATGAACGGGCTATTCATTATGCGATTGCAAATACCTCATTAGCGACAATGCAAAGTGAGGGGGTGCAAACACAAATTGATTGGTTATTCAAAAATGACAGTGATAGAGTGATATATCGTTTGTTAAAAACGCGGTTAGCTTTGTTACAAAAGAATGATGCAAAAGCGATGCAGTTGTACGAGCAAGCCTTGCTAGTCTATCCATCCGATAAAATGTTAAGCTTGGACTATGCGGAACAGTTATTGCAAAGCAATAATGGTGAAAAAGCGAAAGCGGTGTTATTGAAGATTTCTTCTGCGTATAATCCCGATTATTACCATTTATTAGCGAGGGCTTATCAATTAACAGGGGCTTTAGCGAAAGCGCATTTAGCAATGGCAGAAAATTATTATCTGATAGGGCAAACAAGGCAGGCTGTGGAACAACTTAAATTGGCGCGTCAAAATGTTAAAAAAGATTTTTATTTAGCGTCGCGCATAGATGCCCGTTATAAAGAATTACAAATTGAGTTGCTTGAAGAAGACGGCGAGCAGGAACGGGATAGCGAGAAGTAGGAAATCAAGAAGATTGAAAGTAGGAAAATATTGATGTTTTGGAGTCCAACGCTTTGGCGTTTTTGGAGTCCAACGCTTCAGTTTTCCCCCTCGTTCCCAAGCTCCCGCTTGGGAACGCCTGTTGCGTCGCGGGACGCAGAGCGTCCATGAATGCGTTCCCAAGCTCCAGCTTGGGAACGAGTGATGAGTGATGTTGAGTAGTTACAAAGAAAGGAGAACATCGTTAATGAATGTACCACGTAGAGCCTTTTTAAAAGGTGTCCTTGCCACAGGCGGTGCAATGGTATTAGGTAGCTCTTTGCTACCACAATCTGTCATGGCTGATTGGCCAAAAAATGCTTTTGGAGCAGAAAGCATTGATGAAACTTTAAGGATTCTGTTTGAAAAAAGTGGGGGCGTAAAAAACGTGACTCACAAAGAGATTGCCATTAAAGCCCCAAATATTGCCGAAAATGGTGCAGTCGTTCCCGTTGAAGTGACGGCTAACTTTGATAGGGTAGAGTCTATTGTGATTATCGGGGAAAAAAATCCGAAATCCTTAGTGGCTCAATTTAATTTTCCTAATCCTGATAATGCAGTAGGTTGGGTAAAAACGCGCATTAAATTGGGCGAAACCTCTAATATTGTTGCTGTGGTGAAAGCTAATGGCAAATTGTACATGGCAAAACGCGAAGTCAAAGTGACTATCGGCGGCTGTGGTGGTTAACCGAATGGAGGGCAACAAATGTCAAAATATAGAACACGTATTAAAGCCGAACTGAAAAAAAGCGGCATTATTGAAGTAAAAGCGTTGGTGAAACATCCGATGGAAATTGGGGGCAGTACGGATTTAAAAACCGGTATGGAAATACACCCCCATTTTATTACAGAGGTGAAATGTACACATCAGGGCAAGGTAGTCATGTCTGCTCTCTGGAGCAGTGCTGTTTCTAAAAACCCTTTTTGTGCCTTTAAATTTAAAGGTGGGGCGAAGGGCGATGAGATTGAGTTCACTTGGAAAGACAACCAGGGTGGTAAAGGTTCTAGTTTAACCCAAATTAAATAAACACAAATTAGAAACCAAGTTTTTTCAAAAAACTTAAACCTATTTGGCCTATTCGTTTTTGAACTTAGAAATCCGATTTTTTGAAAAAATCGGATTTCTTAAATGGCGTTTTTTGGTCAAAAAACCAACTATTTTTATTCATTATTCTTTTGAATAGGGCGGGATAGGTTCTTGGTTTCTTGCATCACTAAAAAGTTTATAACCGCGTATAATCAACCTTATTCATAAACCTCGTCTGTTTCCAATACCGGTGAGGTTTTTTTTAGGATAAAAATATGAAAAAAACGGTATTTTTAACCATTAGCATACTCATATCATTGAACGGTTGTTCTGGTGGATTATTGCCTTCTGTTAAAAAAACAACTAAATCACCTTGGCAAGAATTTGAAGAGGCGAAAAAGTCTTTTGATCGGATCATTCCACATAAAACAACGAGCAAAGATTTAAAACAACTCGGTTTCGATCCGTTTGAAACGCCAAATGTCAAATTGATTACTTATCTGGAATTGCTTGAGAGATTCATGCCTAACCAATCCATCCGAATGGAAAATCTTGATTTAGGAGTGCAAGCGTGTTTGAAAATAAGAGAACTTTGTCAAGGCTATGAAATTTTACCCCAAATCTTAGATAGTAAACGCTATGGCAATGTTTTTCTTGATTTGTTTAATTTTAGACGAAAACAAATGAAAACCGGTTGGAAATTTAATGCCCTCATTGTTTTAAAAGACAATTTGGTTGTTCACAAAATTTGGGGCGGCGAACCAAATATTGCTGAGTTTGAGGAGAAAAAGAATCCGCTTGGTCCACTTCAAGATATTAATAAAGCCTTACCGCCAATTAAAATCATCTGAAATGGTAGGGAATAACTTTTTTGAGGTTTAAGTTTTTTGGTAACGATTCATGGCAATTACAAGAACCTATCTGGCTCTATTCAAAAATGCAGAATAATGAATAAAAATAGTTGGTTTTTTGACAATGAGGTTTAAGAAATCCGATTTTTCCAAAAATCGGATTTCTAAGCTCAAAAATGCAGAATAATGAATAAAAATAGTTGGTTTTTTGACAATGAGGTTTAAGAAATCCGATTTTTCTAAAAATCGGATTTCTAAGCTCAAAAATGAGGTTTAAGAAATCCGATTTTTCAAAAAAATCGGATTTCTAAGTTCAAAAATGAGGTTTAAGAAATCCGATTTTTCCAAAAATCGGATTTCTAGGCTCAAAGTTGTACTCTGTTATTGTATAAGCAGTTTCTGCAAATCTTCTTGCGCGTCGCCTGTCAAATGCAAGTTAAAGGTTTCAACGAGGAAGTTTAAAATATCTTCATTGAAAAATTGTGGCGGTTTTGGACCGATATAAATATCCTTAATGCCCAAACTAAACAACGCCAGCAAAATTATAACCGCTTTCTGCTCCATCCAACTCAAGACAATGGCAATAGGCAGGTCGTTAATAGGGGTATTCAATGCTTCGCTGACGGCCATCGCAATATGAATCGCTCCGTTGCTGTCATTGCATTGCCCCAAATCTAAGTAACGAGGTATGTCAGTACCTGGCACATTCCCGAAATCAATATCATTAAAGCGGAATTTACCACAACTGGATGTGATAATCACATGTTCTGGAGAAAGACTTTCAGCCATTTCTCGGTAGTAATTGCCTGGTTTTCCTGGCGCGTCACAACCTGCAATGACAAAAAACTGCTTGATCTTCTGATCCTGGATCGCCTCAAGAATTTGAGGGGCGAGAGATAAGATCGTCTTGTAGTGATGACCCGTCATCAATGTCTGCTCGCTATCAAAGCCAGTAATATCTGGTAAACTGAGGGTTTTCTCAATGATGGCGGTAAAGTCATCATTTTCGATTTTGCTGAGATTTTCAGCACCAACCATTTTATAAGTAAATAAACGGTCACCATAAGTATGCTTTTCTTTGAGCGGCTTAATACAGTTGGTGTTGACAATGATTGCACCAGGCCATTTTTCAAATAGCTTATGTTGATCATGCCACGCGCCCCCAATATTACCTTTGAGATGGGCATATTTTCTCAAATCAGGATAGCCATGTGCAGGGAGCATTTCAGAATGCGTGTAAACATTAATGCCCTTATCCGCAGTCGCTGCCAACAGTTTTTCAAGCATATCCAAATTATGTCCGCTCACCAAAATGCCTTTGCCTTCCGCTTTATTTTGAGACACTTGCACGGGCGTTGGAATACCAAAAGCCGCCGTATGTCCATCACTCAACATATCCATGACTTTCACACCGGCTTGTCCAATCTTCATCAGTTGCGCGATATGTTCGTCAAAATTAAAGTTGACATTAGTCATGGTAAAATAAAGGGTTTCGGAGGTGACATCATCAATTGCTGAGGTATCCGCCCCCAATTCTTTCGCATGTTCACGGTAGGCAGCAAGCCCTTTTAAACCAAATATCATCAAGTCTTGCAATCTCGTAAGCGTTGCATTTTTACCACAGGTACCTACTTTATTGTCTTTGAGACAGCCATCGACAACACTCATTTCACATTGATAGCAAAACGTTTGCTTATCATTTTTCATAATTTAAAATCTCCAATTGTTAAGATTAAAACGACTGAATTTTCCAAAGTGATTTCATTTTCGAGTCGAGGCTAACGTTTTTTCTTTAAAAAAACGTTAGCCTCGAAATGTTCCTAATTAAACATTATCACATTCACCATTTTTCTTTGTACAGAACATTTTGACCAAGAAATTGAGCTTTTAATTTAAATAATTAATACTTTCGCTAAAAACTTGAGTATTAAGCTAAGTTATTATGAAAAACGCTTAAAAATCAATCAGATTAAAAATAAGGTAAGATGTTGAAATTTAAATGATTTTATATGAAACTATTTTATTTGTGAAACAGTTGGCGAAGGTATTGTTAAATATATATCAATAAATTAAAAATTAAGTAATTACTCAGCCTTGAAATCAATTTCACCCCATCCCTCGTTCTAATGCCATTAAGTTAAGGGCAGACACACAGGTCTGCCCCTACAAAACGCAACGTATTCAGGGGCTGTAGGGGCGAACCTGCGTGTTCGCCCTGGCTTAACTTAATGGCATTGACCCCTCGTTCCCAAGCTCTAGCTTGGGAACGCCTGTCGCGACGCTCTGCGTCGCGGGACGCAGAGCGTCCCTGAATGCGTTCCCAAGCTGGAGCTTGGGAACGAGGGGGAAAATATATCTCAATAAATTAAAAATTAATTGCTTTTTCTGTAAAAAAAATTGACAAAATAAAATTTATTGTCTAAGGTGTATAGTAGTATATGAATTATTTAATGATGAATTATTGGAGACTACTCAAGTAATGTCTCATTAACGTTTCATATTGGATAGTACCTGAGTAGTTACAATTATTTAAACCATTCAAACCATTCATCATTCACAATTCATATATAAATTTGCTCATTCAATTTAGGAAATAAGAATTTAATAATATCCAAAACTAAACTTGTTCAAATTTCGGAAATTATTAAAGCCTCATTCCTAAGCAAATTAATTCATTTTTATTTTATAATAAAGAGGAAAATAGTTATGAGTGTCATATTTAAAAACCGTGTTCCTATTACAAGTCGGAACA
Source organism: Thiotrichaceae bacterium (assembly GCA_029939505.1). Classification (GTDB taxonomy): domain Bacteria; phylum Pseudomonadota; class Gammaproteobacteria; order Beggiatoales; family Beggiatoaceae; genus QNES01. Next base: position 7,872 of record JAOZSV010000093.1, read on the forward strand.
CAGAACCCCCACCGCGATGGCGATATCAAGTCGCACGCCAAATCAAGACTTTATCCTTTAGTATTATTGGGCTATCTACCCTCTTGTCTGTGGGAAATGTATCAGCTGGTACAGATAAAGTCACTATTTGTCACAAGTCAAAAGATACTTTGACTATTTCAAAAAGTGCGCTAAAGGCTCATCTTGCTCATGGCGATACGATGGGTGCTTGTGAAACGGATGGAACGCTGTCAGCACAACCAACGCCACAACCGCCATCTGATCTGACAGTCGTGCCACAATCGTGGAACTTTGGGTCTGTAAAGATTGGCAATTCATCTGCGGAGCGAACATTTCTTTTATTCAATGGGACTGCTAGTCTTCTACAATTAGGAGTTATTGATGAATTTGCCAACATAACGACTACCACTGATGAATTTGGCACTGTGACGACAGCCTATTCTGATGAGTTCGGTAATATTGCCACAGGTGATGGCTGCTCCAATACAGAAATAGGAGGAACTTCTCCATGGTGCCTTTTCACAATGGTTTTTGAACCAGAAGACCCCGCAGGCACAAAGGAGCTAGACCTTTTTATCCCTTATGAGGATGAATTTGGTAATTCAAATACATTAACGCTACCGTTAAATGGTATTAGTATGCCAGAAGAAACACCACCTCTTACACCGGAAAATTGTGCATCACAGGCGACGAAAACGTCATCAGGGCCGGGATTTTGGAGCATTGTAGTTGGTCCGATAACGGATAGTGATGTGGTACTGATTGACCATGTTGTGACTCATGTTCCACCCGCAATAGACGTTAGGGCACTTTGTGTAACTAGCAATGGTGAACTTCAGGGCACACCTAGCCAGAATTTCTGTACGACAGGATCACCAGTCGACGGTATATCTGTCTATGCGGGTGAACTCATCTCCAATAAAGGCACAATCCAAACTGCTATCCCTGAAGGAATAGATGACAATACTCCTATTCCTCCCACCACACCACCTTATGATCCTGATTCTGGTGCTCATAGCAGTAGTACCTACTGCTACGATAGTGGTATCTCGTTTGTTGATGAGGGTCAAAATGGAGGTGACATCTTACTGGAAGTACTCACAGGCCAAATCTCTAATGATGGTGGCACAATTAAGGCGAGTAATGGAGGTGCTGGTTATCTTGAGGGTGGTCATGGAGGCTCTGTAACGATGTATGCACAAGACATTAACTCCATAGATGGAGAAATTAAGGCAGGTCATGGCAGAGAAGGCAATGCTCATCAACCGTCGTGGGATGGATTTTGGTCTACTTCCGATTACGGAAACAAAGACGTTTCTGGCGGCGATGGAGGTGATGTATTTATTCAAGCCTTTCACTCGTTATTTGTTGATGACACGAATGTTGACAGCGGTAATGGAGGTCAAGCGGGAGTATGGTGTAGTGGTGATGGATGTTGGTTATCAAACTGGAATAATGATGATCCAAGGTGGCCAACAGGTACATGCAACTGCCCTTCTGGTGTCACAATAGCGACCCCTACACCAGGAGCCGGTGGAGACTGGACTATGACAGGTCCATTTTTCAGTTTCTCAGGGACTGGAACGGCAGGCGGAACAGTCTATTTTGAGCCAGAATTGATGTTGTCCGAACCAGATATGCGTATCAGTGGTGAAAATGTTGTCATATTTGGTGGTGATGATTGGGTGATGAAATTGGATAATTTGAGTGAAAATGCAATTTCAGCCACTTTTGACATCACTTTAGCAGTTGGCGAGAATGGTGTCATCGACTTGAGGGGAAATACCAGTACGGTATTAAAAGCGGGTGGTCAAGTGCAGATATTTTCTGACACTATTTTATTGGAACCCGGCGTAACCTTAGAAGATGTGATAGAAGCCGAAGGTGGTATTGAAGTGCATCCCAGCAAGATTATTTACCGTGCCACATTGAAAAGTGGAAAGAAATGGATGACTGGTAAACCAGGTGTTATGTTGCCGATTGATCTAATACTTTCCAATATTGGTCCGAAAGAAGATACTTACACCTTAACTGTAAGCGATTCTGAGGGTTGGAATAAGACGGCATTACCTTCACCTATAACCGTCCAAGGACTGCAACATAAAACCTTCGGTTTAGGTGTTATCTTGCCTTCGACAGTTGGCGCGACGACTGTTATCAGCGTCACCGCTACCTCGCAAAATGATCCTTCTGTCGTCACAACGACGAAAGTACGAATCACTGTCATAGCTGAAGATAGCAATATTTCAGTAGAGATTGGCGAAACCACTCTCGGTGGTGGCTCGGAACCTTGTCCATCCACAGGCGTGATTAGCGGAATGTGCGACAACCGTGGTCGTTCTATAACGGATGTGACTTTGGAATCGTCTGCCAGTGTTACTGGAGGCTCAATCTTTGGTAATATCGACAGTAAAGGCATGATTTCACAGGCAACTATCGGAGCAGGTGCGATATTGCGGGGTGGAAAACTATCTGGTAATGTCACTACGAGAGGCGAACTGGCTGATTTTGACTTTGTTGGCGGTGAATTGGTCTGTGAAGACGAGTGCAAGTTGTCAGGCACTATCACCAACAGTAGTAGAGTCGGTGGTCATTTCATCAATCCACACTTCGCAGCAGATGCCAGCATGACAGGTGGTCTCATAAAAGGTCGCATCTTTGGCGAACCGGGTGCCCCTGCCAGATTGACAAATGTGGAGATCGGAAAGGGTAGTCAATTGAGAAACGTGATCATTGGTGATAACGTGCAGTTGCCTGACGATGTGGAATGGGGTAAAGGTGTCAGGTTTACTCATCATGAGCAGATTCCAGATATGGAACTGATTGACTTCTTACCCACATTATTAGCGGCTGCTTGTGAGCTTACTGGTGTGGACTATCCTAAATGTGCTGATTTCACTGCTGATGTGCATGATCCAAGTGATGGTATTTTGTCTGCTATCAACGATTTACCGTTGTTCAAGGACAATGGTTGGATATTGTTACAAAACAGTGAAACGGGCGTTTTTGAGTTGACTGTCGAAATTGACGATCTCAATATACGCGCTGGGTTATTGCCCACATCTCTTAAAAAGACAATGGCTACTGTTGACTTTGAAGTGGGTATTGCGGAGAGTATTCACTTTTTCACGGAGACAGACTTAGACGTGTTGACACAACCTGCGCTACAAGCGCCGATTGCGTTACAGTCGATTTTGTCAGCGTTGGAGATTCCTGAATTTACGGTGCAAACGAATGGCAATGTGCGCGTTCCTAGCGGTGTAGAAGGATTGTGGTTCCCAATTCGTCCGAATTGGTGGACGCTCCAAATTGACGCTGATGCTGAAACGGGCGTATCCATTATTGACTCGCCTTATATCAGTGTCTTACTCAGCATGGTATTTGCTGACAATGAGGGTAATAAGCGTGAACAATTGCTTTATCCTGCTGTTGGTTATCCAGAACTGTTGTATGCTTCTGCTGAAGAAGTCAGTATCGGACCTTATGGCGTTGTCGATTTTGAGTTTGAAGATCAGCGTTACTGTGGTGTGATGCACTATGTGGTTCAACCAAGCACAGAGAGCGGTGATACACTAAAAATTGAGTCTCTTTCTGATTTGACGGGTAATGGAATGGACGACTTTGTCCTGATTTATCCAAATGATGAAGAGCAATGGATGTTTAGTATATCCTGTGAATAGGCTTTAAATCGCGTTTAACAAACCTGACAGGTTTCAAAAACCTGTCAGGTTTTCTCCCTTTTAACAAACCTTTATTCCTTTTAACAAACCTGACAGGTTTCAAAAACCTGTCAGGTTTTCTCCCTTCTAAGTACTGAAGCACAAGTTATCGGATATTATGGAGTCCAAACCTTCAGATTTGGCACTCGGTCATTTGGTCACGTCCAAATCTAAAGGATTCGAGGTTTTAGTTTTTCTTCAAAAAACTAAAACCTCGAATGGACTCCAAAAAGTGCTAAAACTTGTGCTTCGGTACTTAACAAACCTGTCAGGTTTTATTCCTTCGTCACTACGAAATTAAAAGGAAATTTCATTCCAAAATTACATTGAACGATTCAGGTTGATAAAAAAACGCTCCCGTTTCTAAACGATACCCAACATAAAATCTTATTTCACCACCGGCAAATTTAGTCAATTGCCCTTTGAATAGTGATATATTTTGGCTCTTTTGTAAAGTCAGGTGTTTGACAATGGGTAAATCCAACAAATATTTATCATCCCATTCTGTCAAAGTCTCACCATCAAGTATAACTATTTTAATTGTTTCGCCTTGGAAATAAATGAAAAGAGAAATCACATCCGCTTCTAATCCGTGATGTTCGATATCGGGAATCAATTGCACGTTGATTTGAATGTCGTCTGTAGCAGTGAGAGGCGATTCAAGGAGAGTGCCTGTGGTGTCGCGCACTTCACCCAAAATACTGACATCTATTTTATTCTTCACTTCCACTGTGAATGTTTTTTCTATCGCTTCATCCCTTTTATTAACAACCTTTTCAACAGCTTCTTCTGTTTCAACAACTTCAACAGCCTCTTCCGTTTCAATCGCTTCTTCTGCTTCAACAGCCTCTTCCGTTTCAATCGCTTCTTCTGTTTCAAAAGCCTCTTCTGTTTCAATCGCTTCTTCCGTTTCAACAGCCTCTTCCGTTTCAACGACTTGACGCACTGTGATATTGTGATTGGATTCTGTTTCAAAGTCTAATCGTTTGCCATCAGCCACGCGCAGTAAATCATTATCAAGCAGAAAACGCCCTTGTGCATCATCAAGCAATTCATAAACATAGTTGCCAGGCTCGTCGTTGACAAGTCTTCCCACAATAGTACCATTGACGCTTTGTTCAAATACAGACTGAGGGTGTAATCTAAAATCCTCTGCCAAATCAGTCAGATAGATAATAAAATCTTTGTCCAGATAACCGCCTGTCGCATCTACGCTACGCACTGTAATTTCGTGTTCTGAGTGAGCTTCATAATCCAATCTTGAACCATTGCCTACTCGTAATTCATTGCCCACGATTTTAAAATATTCAGGTTTAAAATCTTGTTCAGGTTCAGAGTTTTCAACTAATTCAGGTTTAAAATCTTGTTCAGAGTTTTCAACTAATTCAGGGTTTTCAACTAATTCAGGTTTAAAATCTTGTTCAGAGTTTTCAACTTTTTCAGGGTTTTTAATTAAGCCATAAATAAACCAGTCGTCCTGATCTTCATCAACTGTACTAAAAGTACCAATTAGCGTGTCAGGTGGACTATTTTCTGCGATTCTATTTCCATCAAGTGTAATATCAGTGGGTGCATTATTTTTCTGAACAGTCAGTGTTACTATTTGATTGGAGAATGACTCGCCATTTTCAATTTCGTAGCCGAAATTAACATCAAAAATACCTGCTAATCCAATGAGATGCCCTTCAAACAAGGTTATTTCCATTTCTTGTTCTAAAGGCTGCCGTGCAATTATCACATCTGGAAATATGAGCGAAGTCTTGTTATCAGCAGAGGTCCACTGATAAGTGGCAATAATGTCAGCGGTTTGAGCAATCTGTTTTGTCGTTGGCTTTATGTATCCAATTAGTTTAATACTTTCAGGCGCATCTATGGTGAGAGTGTTATTTATTTCTCCATTATGGTGAATTTCTCCTTTAATGATAGGTTTTTCTTCCACTTCAGCTATTATACATTCCAAAGGATAGGTGACAGTGGAATGCTTTGGATCATTCGTTGTCAGGCTTAAAAGTGCGGTACGTTCTTCAATTTCACTAGGCGTACATTGCACGACAAGTATATGTTCATCCTCACCATCAGGTATTGAAAACGGGGCATCGCCGCTGATAATTTGAAAATCACTTGCATGATCACCGCTGATTTCACTTTTAAGGATTTCAAGCGTTTTTGTACCCTTTTCAGAGATTGTGATATTGACTGTTGTTGGATTATCTGCTTTGATGTCTATTTTTAAAATGCTATCAGGTTTTGGAATTGAATCATAACGCGCACCTATACCTATACATTTCAAAGGATAGGTGACAATGGAATGCTTTGGATCATTCGTTGTCAGGCTTAAAAGTGCGGTACGCTCTTCAATTTCACTAGGCGTACATTGCACGACAAGTATATGTTCATCCTCACCATCGGGTATTGAAAACGGGGCATCGCCGCTGATGATTTGAAAATCACTTGCATGATCGCCGCTGATTTCACTGCTAAACACCTCAAGGGCATCATCTCCAACTTCTAATATGATGAGATGGGTAGTGCTAGAATGACCTAATTCATTTTTACCCAGTTCTAAAGTGCTATTTTGGGCAGGTTCTGAAGAATACACTGCTCCAAGTGGTTCCGTCGTTGCGGACACTTCTATACTGAAATCACTGGTGAGGGCATTTTTTTGTTCACCATGTGGCGGCGTGAATGTTTCGACGACAAAATAGTAAGTCGTCTTGGATGATAAATTCTCAACGATGTAACTGGTTACGGTTTTGTCGGGCGTTGTCGTTTTTGCAGGTGTGTAAGGTCCACCCTTGTTCGTCGCATATTTGACTTGATAATAACCATCATTTTCCGTATAGGGAATAGGTGCTAATTGCACTTGAATTTCAGAAGCAGATAAAGCGGTTGCTTTAATATTGGGAGGGGCTATCGTTTGGGTTTCTAAGATAATCTTGTTATAGAGCAAATCAGAATTTTGCGCATTTAATTTGTTGTAATCCAAATTCACTTTCATCAAACGTTCCTTCGTAGCTGACGAAGTATTTACGTCTATTTTTGTTCCTTGTACTTCGATAGACTTTAAATTGCCAAATGTCTCAAAAGCCGGAATAAGTCCACTCAATTGGTTGTTTTCCAGAGAGAGTACTTCTAAATTGTTGAGATTACTCAAATCGGAAATTTCACCACTTAATTGGTTGTTTGCCAGAGAGAGTACCTTTAATCTGTAGAGATGACTCAAATCGGGAATCGCACCACTCAATTGGTTGCTTTCCAGAGAGAGTACCTCTAAACTGTAGAAATGACTCAAATCGGGAATCGCACCACGCAATTGGTTGTTTTCCAGAGAAAGTACCTTTAAACTGTAGAGATGACTCAAATCGGAAATTTCATCACTTAATTGATTATTTGAAAGGTTAAGCGTTTGCAAAGCAGTCAACGCCGTAAAATCGGGCAGTTCTCCAACCAGATTATTGTTAGCCCTATCAATGCTCGTGATATGTCCATCATTACAAGTGATTCCCGCCCAATTACACGGTGTTTCTGTTGTATCCCATAGATTATCCGGGCTATCTGTCCAATTTTTTCCGTCAGTGTTGTGATAAAGTGCCAGCAAAACTTGACATTCTGCTTCTGGCAAATCAGATTGAATTGTACAATCAACACTTGCGTATGCTAATGGTAGCCAAATCAAATTGAAAATAACGCCTGTTAATAGACGAATAGGTGTTAATTTTTTATAAAACATGATTTTTTCTCCTTAAAGGTTGATATCTTCGCTAAATGAATATTTCAAAAACTATTTTAAATTCAAATAGTTAAAAAAATTGTAACTACTCAGGGCAACCATAAAGGATTGCCCCTACAACCAGATTCTTATGTCAAGTGACGAAAATATTTGTAGGGGCAATCCCTTGTGGTTGCCCTGAGTAGTTACAAAAAATTCTAAAATCCAAAGCTGAAGCGTTGTACTCCAAAAATTTCTAAAAGCGTTGGGTGGAATTTTCCAAAAGCGTTGAATTTTAACTCTTAAATTTATCCAGATTGGTGAAGCTGTTAAAAAGTTGATAGTATATATAAAATTATAAGACAAGGGATTTAAAAAAATGAAACATGCAGCTTTATTAGCTCTCGCAGAGGGGAGTTTATTTCATGGCGAATCAATAGGCATCGCTGGAGAAAGCGTTGGTGAAGTGGTTTTTAATACGGCCATGACAGGTTATCAGGAAATTTTAACTGATCCCTCTTATTGCCGACAAATTGTCACGTTAACTTATCCCCACATTGGTAATGTGGGAATTAATGCTGAAGATGAAGAATCGCGGCGTGTCTTTGCAGCCGGATTGGTGATTCGTGATTTACCCCTGTTGGAAAGTAGTTGGCGGGCAGAGGAACCTTTGGATGCCTACTTGCGCCGCCATAAAGTCGTCAGTATTGCTGGCATTGATACGCGACGTTTAACACGAATATTACGTGAAAAAGGGGCACAAAATGGTTGCCTTGTGGCAGGTAAAACGCTTGACGCAGAAGCAGCTATCCATGCGGCTAAAAATTTTCCCGGCTTACAGGGCATGGATTTGGCGAAAGAGGTTTCTACAAAGGAAACTTATCTATGGGAAAAAGGTGCATGGTCTCTCTCACCAAAAGCACCGCCCTCTCCAAAAAGACATATTATCGCTTATGATTTTGGTGTCAAAAAAAATATTTTGCGATTGCTTGTTGAACGAGGCTGTCGCGTGACAGTTGTTTCTGCACAAACTTCTGCCAGTGAAGTGCTTAAACAAAAACCGGATGGTGTTTTTTTATCTAATGGTCCTGGTGATCCAGAACCTTGTGACTATGCAATTGAAGCGATTAAAGAAATTATTGAGGCAGAAGTACCGCTCTTTGGTATTTGTTTAGGGCATCAATTGCTGGGATTAGCCAGCGGCGCGAAAACGATGAAAATGAAATTTGGTCATCACGGGGCTAATCATCCCGTACAAGACATTGCCTCTGGGCGCGTGATGATCACGAGCCAAAATCATGGTTTTGCTATTGATGAAGCCAGTTTACCTTCCACCTTGCAGCCCACCCATCGTTCCCTGTTCGATGGTTCTTTGCAAGGCATACGGCGTACCGATAAACCCGCTTTTAGTTTTCAAGGGCATCCCGAAGCCAGTCCAGGACCACAGGATGTCGCGCCCTTATTTGACCAGTTTATTGATTTGATGTCACGTTGATAGGAGTCCAACGCTTTTGGGTGTTGATAGGAGTCCAACGCTTCAGCTTTGGATGTTTATAGGAGTCCAACGCATCAGCTTTGGGTATTTATAGGAGTCCAACGCTTCAGCTTTGGATGTTTATAGGAGTCCAACGCATCAGCTTTGGGTGTTTATAGGAGTCCAACGCTTCAGCTTTGGGTGTTTTTTTGAGAGGGCAAACTATCATTATCCATTAAAATTTCATGGGCAGGGCCCTCTAAATCATCAAATTGCCCTGACTTTATCGCCCACAAAAAGGCGAAAATAATAAATCCTATTAATATCAATGAGACAGGGATTAATAAAAACAATATTTTCATTTGTATTGTAAGTTCTTATTCAAAAATTTTTGGGTTTCGAGCAAAAAATTCACAGAACAATTTTTTATCATTCATTGATTTAAATCACTTTCAATTGTTAGAATCAGTATGATCAGAATTTAAGAAGTCACAGAATTTAAAACCTCATAAGTCAATGAAAACTCAGTTGATTTTTAATTCTGAAAATTCTCAAATTCTGAAAATTCTGATTTCGAGGCTAAAGTTTTTTCGTTAAAAAAACTTTAGCCTCGAAAACAATAAAAAATGTCCTGTACAAAAAATTAATTATAATATTAATTAATAATATTTAATTTTAAATGTTACTAATGGAAGATAATATCACTTTTTAGTAAAAATAGACGAAATGTTAGTACAACGGATTTTAGAAAAAAACGGATTTAGAGCTTCAATACGTGTATAAGAATAGAAAAAATCCGTTTATTCCGCAAATCAGTTGTACTAAGACATTTTACTTAAAAAATTCGTTTCGATGCTAAAATTTTTTGAAGAAAAAACTTTAGCATCGAAATTTCGTCAATTCGTTGTACTCTTTTCGAGGCTAAAGTTTTTTTAAAGAAAAAAACTTTAGCCTCGAATACAATTCGCAATCACTTTGATTATAATTGGTTGGACATAAATCAAACCCGAGTTTCGAGTATTATTGAATTATCATCACGTAGGAGTTATTATTAATAATGCAAATTACAGGCATGTTGTGGGGTTCTAAACTCCTCAAGTATGTAGATTTTCCCACCTCAGAGGTGCTTGGTCCAGAAGCAAAAACGGATCAAATAAAAGCACTAATTGATCGCTGGGGAGATATTTTTATCAAACCCATTTTCAAGGGTGGAGTCGGTAAAAAAGGCAAAGCAGGACTCATTGGTAAAGCAGGCGATTTAGCGACTGCCATGAAAGAAAAAGAACGCCTTTATTTTGCCGAACATCAGCATGGCAATAGCTTTGCCAAAGCTGATGGCGTGACTTTTGAAAGTGCAATTCCCGCTAAATATGAGATTTATGTCTCTATCAGTGATAGCACAGTTTATAGAGCGCCGACATTAACCATTACCCATCATGGCGGTGTGGATATTGAAGAATTATCAAAGGATCAAATTGCAACCATTCCTTTCGATGCCATGACTGGCTTTAAAGGTTTTATCGTCACTAACGCGCTGAATAAAATCAACGCGCCAAACGAAATCATCAGCCCATTAGTGCAGAACCTACCTAAATTATGGGACTTATTCCACAATTATGGTATGGCTACTTTAGAATTGAATCCAATTCGGATGATGCCTAATGAGCGTGGACGTTTAGTACCTGTTGCTTGTGATTTTAAGTGTCTTTTTGACACAGATGATCCAAAATGGAAGCGTTTAAAGTTACCCGAAGATTTGGATACGTCCAGTTACTCTGAATTTGAACTCGAAGTCAACCAACTGCGTACCTATCAAGGGCAATCAGACGTATTTGTCATTAACGAACTCGGTAGCATTACCGCGATGACTTTTGGCGGTGGCGCAAATGCTTTAGTCACAGAATTGTTGGGAGATAAAGGGACTATTTCCTCTGATTTCGGTGGCAATCCACCCTATCAAAAGATGCACGACATCAGCCGCATTGTTTATAAACACTGGCTGGAAAAAACTAACGTCTTATTTATGATCGGTGGTAAAGCGAATAATACCGACATTTATGAAACATTCCGGGGAATGGCTAATGCCCTGCGTGACTACTTCAACAATCATGGTCCTGTACCCATATATGTTGTTATCGGGCGTGGTGGTCCTAACTTAGTGCGTGGCATGGCTTACATGAAAGACACTCTCGACGCTTTAGGTATTCCCTATCGCATGTTTGGACACGATTCCGCTATGAGTGGAGTCGTGAATTATGCCATAGATATTGATAATTGGATGTCTCAAGGTGGTGGTAAAGAAATCATCGCCAAACAGATGGGAATTCAGAAATAAGAAAATGGTGAAAATGTAGAGGTTTAAGAAATCCGATTTTTTTCAAAAATCGGATTTCTAAGTCCGCTCGAAAAACATTGTAGAGGTTTAAGAAATCCGATTTTTTTCAAAAATCGGATTTCTAAGTCCGCTC
>JAOZSV010000282.1:0-3625 GCA_029939505.1 Thiotrichaceae bacterium
CAATTCGTGGAGGAAACGCATGACTGATGTCGTTGCAACCAACCAGACTATTTTAGTCGTGGGAGGTGGAATAAGCGGGATGACTACCGCGTTAGAAGCTGCTGAATGTGGCAAAGAGGTCATTTTAATTGAAAAAAATCCGTCCCTCGGTGGGCGGGTAGCTCAATTATATAAATATTTTCCTAAAATGTGCTACCCAACTTGTGGGATGGAAATTAACCTACGTCGTATTAAAGCCAATCATAGAGTGCGCGTGATTACGATGGCTGAAGTGGCAAATGTGACAGGCGAGACGGGCAATTATACGGTCAATGTCAAAATCGCCCCGCGTTATGTCAATGAAAATTGTACCGCCTGTGGTGCTTGTACTGAGGCTGTTGAAACTGAATTTGATAATGAACATAATTACAATTTGAATAAACGAAAAGGGGCTTATTTACCCTTTTTGATGGCATATCCACAGCGTTATGTTGTTGATCCGCGACTCATTGGTACAGCAGATGCTGAAAAAGCCAAAGCGTCATGCAAATATGATGCCATTGATTTAGAAATGTCAGAAGAAAACCTGACACTGAATGTAGGCGCCATTGTTTGGGCGACTGGCTGGCAGCCGTTTGATGCCAATAAAATTCAGGCTTATGGCTATGATCGTATTCCCAATGTCATCACCAGCGTTGAATTTGAGCGCATGAATGATCGCATGGGTCCAACTGGCGGTAAAATTTTGCGCCCATCAGATGGTAAAGAGGCTAAAGATATTGCCTTTATCCAATGTGCCGGCTCGCGTGATCGCAATTATCTTAAACATTGCTCCCGTATTTGCTGCACAGCGTCGCTTAAACAAACGACTTATATACGTGATCAATACGGTGATGAGGGTAAATCCACTATTTATTATATTGATATTCGTGCCATTGACCGTTTTGAAGACATCTATACTAAAGCCAAAGCGGATAACACGGTACATTTCATCAAATCCAAAGTGGCCAATATTACGCAAGACAAAGCAACGGGCAATCCTATTTTACATGGGGTGAACACGGAGGGATACCACCGTTATAGTACCCCCCACGATTTAGTGGTATTAGCGATAGGTATGCAGCCGAGCATGGACTTCAACCAATTAGGGCTGAATGTCACAGTCAATGAACATGGCTTCATGGAAAATGATCCCAGCAATGGGGGTCTGTTTGCAGCGGGCTGTGCATCAGATGCTTTGGATGTCAACCGTGCCGCACAAAGTGCGACCGCCTGTGCTTTACGTGCTATTCAAGTCGTGAACACACTTGCCGCAACGGAGGAGGGATAAACAAAATGGCAGATAAGAAACTAGGAGCCTATATTTGCAAAGGATGTGGTCTCGCGGAACGTTTGAATACCGATCAATTGGAAATGATCGCTAAACGTGAAGGCAAAGCGGGTATTGTCAAACAGCATGACTTTCTTTGTAACAGTGACGGCGTGAAAATGATTCAGGCTGATATTGATGCAGGTGAAGTCACGCATGTGGCGATTGCAGCTTGTTCCAGACGCGCCAAAACAGATGCCTTTAACTTTGATAATATAGCCATGTCTCGCGCTAATTTGCGTGAAGGTGTTATATGGGTGCGCCCTGATACTGAAGAGGCAAAAGAAACCACGCAAGAGATGGCAGATGACTATGTACGCATGGCGTGTGCAGAAGTCAACTTTATGACCTTGCCCTCCTCTAGTGGAGAACAGGGACGGACACCACATGTACTTGTTGTCGGTGGTGGCTCTACTGGTTTAACGGCAGCGATTGAAGTGGCAAAAACCGGTTATTCCGCCACGATTGTCGAAAAAAGCGGTGCTTTAGGCGGCACAGCAGCGCAACTTTATAAAAGCATTCCCAATCACGCGCCTTTTGCCGATCCACAAGATAGCGGGATTGCTGATTTAATCAAGCAAGTTGATGAGAACGACAAAATCACGGTCCATCTCAATTCCACCCTAAGCAAAACCGAGGGCGCACCTGGACGTTTTAGTGCCGATATTACTCAAGAAGGTGGCGGAACCTCTACAGGTACTTTCGGTGCCATCATTCAAGCAAGTGGCTTTAAACCTTACGATGCGAGCCAGTTGCCCGAATTTGCTTATGGCAAATCCACTGATGTCGTCGATCAACTGGGATTAGAAGCCCTGGCTAAGGCAGCGAATGGCGGTGCGATTAAACGGCCCTCCGATGGCAAAGAAGTAAAAAGCGTCGTTTTTGTCCAATGCGCTGGACAACGTAGCGATAAAAAAGGGCATTTGTCCTATTGCTCAGGTCATTGCTGCATGACGAGCGTCAAACAAGCCATGTACTTCAAAGACGCTAATCCAGACATTGACGCAATGGTGCTTTATAGCGAATTGCGTATGCCGGGTGCGGGCGGCGAAGATTTTTATCGCAATGGTCAAGAAAAAGGAATTACCTTTACTAAAGGGACAGTCAGTGAAGTGGTTCCCGGTTCTGACAATCTCACCGTTAAATTTAAGGACTTAATCCTTGATGAAGAAACCGACTGCGAAGCAGATTTAGTCGTCTTAGCAACGGGCATGGTGCCTAATTCGGGCATTGACGTTGAGATACCCGTGACAGAAGAGGAAGAAGGAAAAGAAACAAAGATTGAAATTCCTGAAGGTGAATCCGTTCTGAACTTGGATTACCGTCAAGGACCAGATTTACCACAATTGGTTCATGGCTTCACCGATTCCCATTTTATCTGTTTCCCCTACGAAACACGCCGAACCGGTATTTATGCCGCTGGGCCAGTACGCCGCCCGATGGATATGGCGCAAGCCACAGAAGATGCCACTGGTGCCGCTTTAAAAGCGATTCAGGCGATAGAAAATGCTGCCCAAGGGCGGGCTGCTCATCCACGCTCTGGTGATTTAAGTTACCCCATTTTCCGCAAGGAAGGCTGTACCCAATGTAAACGGTGTACTGTCGAATGTCCCTTTGGCGCGATCAATGAGGATGAACAAGGTTATCCGATATTTAATGAGGCACGTTGTCGGCGCTGTGGTACCTGTATGGGTGCCTGTCCAGTGCGCGTGATTTCCTTTGAAAACTACTCGGTAGAGACCGTTGGGCAAGCCATCAAAATCGTTGACATGCCGGATGAATTTGATGAAAAGCCCCGTATTTTGGTATTAGCCTGTGAAAACGATGCATATCCTGCCCTAGATATGGCTGGTATGAATAAACGAGAATACAGTGCCTTTGTACGCATTATCCCAGTACGCTGCTTAGGTTCCGTCAATACAGTCTGGATCAGTGATGCACTGAATAGTGGATATGACGGCATTATTCTTATGGGTTGTCAAAAGGGCGACGATTACCAATGTCACTTCGTTAAAGGTAGCGAAATGGCACATTATCGCATGAGCAAGATTGACGACACCCTGAAAACATTACAACTGGAAACGGAACGGGTGCAGACTTACGAAATTGCCATCACGGACATTGAACGAGTACCCAAAATCATTAACGACATGGCGGAAACCATTAAAAAGATTGGTATGAACCCGTTTAAGTTTTAATGAATTCGAGGTTCAAGTTTTTTTACCAACTTGAACCTCGAAACAAAAATCGGTTTGAACAGGATGAAAGGGATTATAG
>JAOZSV010000282.1:3725-5742 GCA_029939505.1 Thiotrichaceae bacterium
TGAATAAACTCGCTATCCAAGGAATTTGTCTTTATGAGTGACTTAAAAAGATATAGCAACAACTTCTTGCGGGAAGTCGAAGCCAATGTTGAAGAAGGCGAATGGGTCAAACGGTGTATGCAATGTGGCGTATGCGCTGGTTCTTGTCCACTCGGTCCCCATTGGGAACATCCCCCCCAAGAACTTTTTATGATGATCCGCGCCAACAAGCGTGACGAAGTGCTTCGTTCCAGTTCCATGTGGATGTGTACTTCCTGTTACAACTGCATCGCACGTTGCCCACGCGAATTGCCCATTACCCATATCATGCACGGTTTGGCTCACTATGCCAGAAAATTAGGTCTTGCGCCTGAAAACCAACAAACGCAGAAATTCGCCCAGCGATTCTGGAATAACCTGAGCAAAAAAGGGCGGGTTAATGAACTCAAACTGAGTTTAAGCCTATACTTTATGAATGGCTTTATGGAAGGAGTTAAAGCCTCCCTAAAAATGCAAAAAGTGGGTATAGGAATGGTCTTGGCTAAACGCTTGAATCCCTTTGAAATTTTAGGCGGACATGGCTGCAAAGACAACAAAGGGTTACAGGCTATCTTGAAAAAAGCCCGTGAAATCGAAGACGCAAAAGCCGTTAAATTTTAACAAGGAGACTGACAGATTATGGCAAAAGAATATTCCTTTTATCCGGGTTGCTCTTCGCAAAAGGGCGCATCCTCTTCTAACCAGTTGCGTTCAACGCAAACGATTTGCAAAACGTTGAATATTAAACTGAATGACATTCCAGATTGGAATTGCTGTTCAGCCTCCATTGGTTATGCAGACGGTGGCGTGTTGCCACGTTTAATACTCTCAGCACGTAACATTGCCCTTTCTGAACAACACCATCCGGGACAAGATATTGTTGCCACTTGCGCCGCCTGTTGGTTGGCGACTCGTGAAGCCGATGAACGTTTGAAACGCGATAATCAACTCATGGCAGAAGCCAATGAAGCCCTTAAAGAAGGGGGCTTAAACTTCAAAGGCGATAAAAAAATCCGCCATTTTGTCGAAGTGCTTATCGAAGACATCGGCTATGAAGAAATGAAAAAGCACGTCAAAAAACCCCTGGAAGGGCTCAAGATTGCGGGCTATGTTGGCTGTCAGACTAACCGCCCCTTTGGTATCAACGGTGAATCTTTTGAGAATCCAGTCTATTTGGACAAATTGATAGAAGCGATGGGCGCAGATTCCATACCTGACTATGACAAGAAAGTGGCTTGTTGTGGAGCCGCCTTAATGTTCTCGGAGCCGGAAAAAAGCCAAGCTCAGGTCAAAGAGATTCTTGAATCCGCGCATGACAACGGCGCGGATATGATAGTCACCCCTTGCCCCGTCTGTCAAATGAACACAGAAGCCTATCAAGAACAGATTAATCAGAAATTCGGCACCAAGTTCAACATGCCATCTGTGTATTACAGTACCCTGATGAGCGTCGCTTATGGTAGCACTGCCAAAGAAGCCGCCCTTAATGGACAAATCATCAAGGCTAAGAAGTTGGAAGAGATTGCGGCGAAGTAGTCGTTTAATGGTGGGTTAAAAACACCATTTAATGGACATTATCTCGTTCCAAACTCTTTGTATCTTGTTCCCAACGTTCTCGTTGGGAACGACGTTTTTTTCTTTTTCCCCATTTTCTCGTTTCTCCTCCCAAACTCTTTGTATCTCGTTCCCCAACTCTGTATTGGAATTCATTCAGGGACGCTCCGCGTCTGTCCTACAACGCAGAGCGTTGTGAAATGCATTCCCAACGAGGACGTTGGGAACGAGGAAATAGTTAAGTAGGTCGGGTTAGATTTTTTTGCGCAGCAAAAAAACGTAACCCGACATTCCCCTGTTCAAACGTTTTTCTAAAAAAGAAGCTATGTAGTGTCCATCCGGAAACGGCTTTAAAAATCCCAAAGCTGAAGCGTTGGACTCCAAGATGCCCGTTTTTTGGAGTCCATTCGAGGTTTTAGTTTTTTTTTCAAAAAAACTAAAACCT
>JAOZSV010000444.1 GCA_029939505.1 Thiotrichaceae bacterium
TACATTGATAAATCTAAGGGAATTTTGTACCACATAAAAACTCGCAACCACCTCTATCTAAAACTCGCAACCACCTCATTGTTTCAGGAGAGTTCTTTTTTCAAGCCACTTTAAAAACGGTGGAAGAGTGCATTGATCAGGAAGAGTGCATTGATCCGGCGGTTGCTGGTAAAAATATTCGTTTAGTCTATGAACCAGATAATCGTAACTGGAGATATAGTGTCGCTATACCAAATGGCATATCACAGGAATATCTACGCTGTGTGAGATGTCCGGTAAGCTCATTGTCAGCCGTTGCAGAGGCAGTTGGCTTGTTAGCAGGGTTGAAAACGCCTGCGGAAGAATATTTGGGCGCTGTTGGTCAATGGCCTAGTATAGAAGAACTGGGTGGCCGAAATTCTGGTACCTATACCGCTAACATTGTTTCAGGAGAGTTCTTTTTTCAAGCCACTTTAAAAACGGTGGAAGAAGAGTGCATTGATCCGGCGGTTGCTGGTAAAAATATTCGTTTAGTCTATGAACCAGATAATCAGAACTGGACATGTAGTAGTGTCACTATACCCAATGGCATACCACAGGAATACCTACCGAACGGATGCCATTAGTGAATGTAGGGTGGGTAGAGGTACGAAACCCACCTTTTCATAAAATCGCTTTAGAAATCCGATTTTTTCAAAAAATCGGATTTCTTGATTCGCCAAAGAGCTCAAACCTGACAGGTTTTTTTTTTGCCATTAAATTGTGTTAAAATATAATTTCATTGGCGCGTCGAGAATGCGTTCCCGCGTCGACGCGTGGGAACAATAAAAATAACAATGCGTCTAAGTAAACTTAAACTCACAGGGTATCTTCTCTAAATTCTGTGGAAAAAACCTGACAGGTTTGTGCAAGTTGACCCACACTTTTTGAGAAGATACCTCACAGGTTTTAAATCTTTTGTTGATCCCACAACGCTCTCGTTTCCGAGTGAGCGGGTTGGGGTAGTTGGACCGAATGGTTGTGGTAAATCTAATGTCATTGACGCGGTGCGTTGGGTGATGGGGGAAAGCTCAAATCAAAGGAAAATTAAAATGGCTTATGGTACTTTCAAGTCAGTTGAAGAAGTGGCTACAAAATTTGATATTGAAGTCGCGGATACAACGATATTTATTGGCGAAAAAACCTTAGAAATTTCAGAACTGTTATTTTCTATTATCGAAAATAATTTAAGAGATAAAATAAATTATGTCTCTGAGTATGCCATTTGTGAAACCATTATTCGTCCTATTCTGGATATAGTTGCACAAAATTATCCGCTAAAAGTCTGGTCACATATCCCTTATAATGTGGACCAAGAAAAAGGACTCGTGGGAGAACCGGATTATTTAATCGCGCCAAAAAACAAATATGGTGGAATGGTAAGTCCTGCTTTGTGTGTTATAGAGGCGAAAAAAGATAATTTTGATGAAGGCTGGACACAGGCTTTAGCAGAAATGGTCGCTTCTTCTTTACTTGAGGCAAAAACTTGTTATGCAGTAGTGACGACAGGTACAGTTTGGCAATTTGGAAAATTAAAAAACAATATTTTTATTATAGATCCAACATTCGTATCTGCAGCAACCGATTTACAGCGACTTTTTAATATCATTAATTGGGTATTTAATGAAATAGCCTAAAATAGTTTTAATCAATAGGACGTAAAAATGCAAGCCATTGAATTTACATCGAAATCACACGATAGGATGATACCCATTCCAGAACA
>JAOZSV010000283.1 GCA_029939505.1 Thiotrichaceae bacterium
GTTAAACTACCACGATTCACTAAAGCTTGGTTGTATTCTTTCCAATTTCTGATTTGATATGTTTGTTTTTTCTGTGTTATAGCTTTTAATTTTTAGTTTTTAGTTTTTAGTTTTTGTAATCTATTGCTTAGTATTTATGCAACAACGCCAATAAAATGCTAAATGGCATTAAAACGAATAAGACGAACAAACCCAGAATGATGCTACCCAATCCATAACCAAACCGTGCTAACACAAAACTCATTAACACAATTAAACCCAAATAAGTCAAGATTTTTATCCCGGCTGATAAAGGTTTAATTTCTCCATATTCTAATAAAGTATGAATGGCATTAATAATGATTAACGCCCCTGGCATTTCACCCAACGGGGTTAAATGGAGATCGCGCCCTTCACCATAACTGCCGCCGATGACAACGATGCGATTTTTAAGGGCATCTAAACTGGCAGTCGGAGGTAATTCTGCATAAGGTTGAGCCGGCAAAATGGTTACAATCGGTTTATCCGTTTCATCTTTTACAAAATAGGGTAAACGTTTATTTTCCCACGGAATACTGAATTTGATCCGTTGCTTAATACTTCCAAAACCTGTTGATAGTGGGTTAAGGCTTTTTGGTATTGGCCTAAATTTTTATACACCACGCTGATGTTGCCAAGAAATATAGCAATGCCCTGTTGATTCTTAGCTTGACGTGACAGATTTAAGCCCTGCTCATATTTTTCCAGAGCAGTGGGATAATCGGCAATGTTATTGGCTTGTTGACCTTCTTTATTCAACTGTATTAGCTGCTCAAGCGAAACTTCCTCCGCTCGCAGCCCAGTTACCGAAAAAATAATTAGCATTAACGCTAATGTGATGGTTTTGAATGTATTCATGTTGTTTTCCTTTAAAGTTATTGAACAGGATTAAACGGATTAAGGGATTGACAGGATTATATCATAAGTACAACGGATTTCGGAATGGAACGGATTGTTTTGGAGAAGATGAATATGCCCTTTCACTTTTTCACCATCCGTTTCATTCTCTAATCCGTTGTACTCAATTAGATTGATTAAGGGATTGATAATATAAGTACAACGGATTTAGGAATGGAACGGATTGTTTCAGAGAAGGGTAATGTGTTTAACTAAAAACCTCTGAGGTTTGATTCAAAAATCTAAAAAAAACTAATTAAATCAAATATATACAAAAAGCTAATTCAGAAAATTCTCACATTCTGTTAATTCTGATTCAAACGATTAAAATTCAATGCGTGACAAATGGATTAACTACACGAATGCCCTCAATCAATTGCCCGTGATTTAAGTCTTCTGTCAAAATCGTTTTCGCGCCACCTTGCCTCGCAGCCGCGATAATCAACGCATCCCAAAAAGATAACAAATTACGCTCTTGAATCTCCGAAGCCAATAAAATCATCTCAGGCGTGTTAGTCACAACTTGCCATGACAAATAGTCGTTTATGACATCTCGTGCTGATGCAGGTGATAAAGGATTAGGTATTTTGCGAGTGACATTGACATAAAATTCTTGCAACACTTGAGTGCTAATTATGCCCGTTTTGGTTTGCCAAAGTTTTTTGACAACGGCAACGGCAGTCTCGTGTTTTTTTTGAGCATCAGTGTCATAAACGTAAATCAAAATATTGCTATCCACAAAAGTATCAGCAATAATATTAACGATCATAAAGTGCCTCCCGTGGAGCGGGTTTTCCCCCTAAATGATAGCCCGCATCCATTTTAGCAAAAGCACGTCGTTTAGCTTGTTCATACGGTTCGGAATCTAATTGCACAATGACGCGAGCCAATGCGTCACTCAGCATTTTTTGAACCGAGATCGATTGTTTGACAGCAAACCTTTCAGCCATCTGAATCAGATTTCTATCAAGCGTGAGTGTGATTTCTTCCATTATAAATTCTCCTTTTTAAGTTTTTGAACAGGATTGATTAAGGGATTGACAGGATTATACACTGAGTACAACGGATTTAGGAATTAAACGGATTATTTTGGAGAAGATGAATATGCCCTTTCACTCTTTCACCATCCGTTTCATTCTATAATCCGTTGTACTCAACAAGAACCTATCCCACTATTCGTTTTTGAGCCTAGAAATCCGATTTTTAGAAAAAATCGGATTTCTTTCACCTCGTTTTTTGGTCAAAAAACCAACTATTTTTATTCGTTATTTTGCATTTTTGAATAGTGGGATAGGTTCAAGATTGATTAAGGGATTGACAAGATAAGTACAACGGATTTCGGAATGGAACGGATTGTTTAGAAGCTCAATTCCGCTGTACTCAATTAATCCTGTGCATTCTAAAATCCGTTAAATCTTGTTTAAAACAAATTAATGTTGTTGATT
The DNA here is from genome assembly GCA_029939505.1 of Thiotrichaceae bacterium. GTDB lineage: Bacteria > Pseudomonadota > Gammaproteobacteria > Beggiatoales > Beggiatoaceae > QNES01. The sequence continues at coordinate 2,361 of JAOZSV010000283.1, forward strand.
TTTAAATTGTTTGAGGTAATTTTCAATGATCTCTGGTTCTAAACCAGCCAACCTATCAATCGGTTTGAAATGGGATAACACCTCTTTGGTTTCAAAACGAGCCAACAGATCATCCACGGTTAAGTCTGCTAACCAAATATCTCCCAATCGTTTACCAAATTCAGTCACTTCTTCGGGCGTAAATTCAATCGTCATTTTTTGTTCTCCTAAGGCGGTATCAAACCAAAGCTCCATTAAACCACTGATTAACCATTTTAATTCACTGGCGATGGAGACTAAATCCAGTTCTTTTATCTGTTTCAGGACTTGTTTTTTAACCTTTTTTTGGCTGGCAAAACATTTAATCCAAACATTGTGAGGTTCATTGGAAAGTTCATTCAATGACAACAATAACACATTTCGGGTAACCGGAGATTGGGTACGATAAACCCCCGGATATTCTGTGGGTTGATAACCAAGATAAGTCAAAGTGTCAGAACGCGGTTTTTTCGCACTAAATAAGACCGTTTGCACCTCAGTATGCAGTAGCTTTTTAGCCTGTTTATAAAAATAGTCATAACCCACTGCTTGGGTAAGAGCCTTTTCATTGAATGATTCTGTTTGCTTAAATTCTATCAAAATATGAGAGGCTTTACTATCCCGGATGCCATCTGGCAAATGGGCGCGTTGCACAGCGGTCCACTGGGGCGTGTCGCGCCTCCGTAACAAAATATCCACCTCTGGCGACTCCGTCATCACACTCACATTTGGTTGGACATCAATACCAAATTGAGATAGAACAAGTTCTAGCAGTCTTGCCAGTAAGCGATGCCATGAGGTTTTTTGCTTTTTTAGGGGTGAATTTCCCGCATTATTCTCATCGTTCATAAAGCGATTTCCTAGAAATAAGGTAACTCAGGGCAACCATAAAGGATTGCCCCTACAACCAATATTCTTATGTAGGGGCAATCCCTTGTGGTTGCCTGACGAAATAAGTTGTTTGAAACGGGTTTGATGTGGGCATTTCTTCTTCCGTCACCACGCACACGCACAGGACTTGAGGACAGTGGCAATCGTTAAGTCGTAACTGATGTTGTGCATTGACAAAACCAGTTGTTTCAATGGCTTTAAGCATCTTATTCTCCTTTAAAGTGATTGAACAGGATTAAACAGGTTAAGGGATTAATAAGATTATATCAGAAGTACAACGGATTTCGGAATGAAACGGATTGTTTTGGAGAAGAGGAATATGCCCTTTTACTTTTTCACAAATCCGTTGTATTCTCTAATCCGTTGTACTCAATGAATCTGCACACTTCAAATCATATTGAGTTCATTCTACAATCTTTGGCTATTTTCAACGCGCCTGCAAACCTTGCTCACGAAAAAGTGGTTGTACATATTCACTCTTGAAAGTCCGCTTTTTCATTTTTTTTTGCAATTCAGCCTGATTTTTTTCATATAAAGATTTTAACGCTTGTTTGATATGCGGTGAGGGATAACCCGATAAACCTTCTACGATAAGTTGTTGTGCTTCCAATAATTTTTTCGCATCATAAGCCAGAGAAGCCGCACTGCAATAAAGAATAGAGCGGGTGGGTTCAGACGCTTTTTCATTTGGAATTAATGCTGCCGCCTGTGATTCATACTCAAAAGCTTGATACGACAAAGCAATAGCACGCTCTTTTTCACCATGATGACGTGCCACCATTGCCTGATCGGATAACATCATCGCTTGTTCATGGAATTCTTGGATTTTGCTCATTCTTTGATCACCTTTGCATAAGGGTTGCTAAATTCAACAATAACAATAAATTTCGGCATGTCTTCTGGGGCAAGACGTTCCCGTTTTTCTTTAATCCGTGCGGTCACCGTATTATTTTTAGTTTCGGAAAGTATTCCAGAAACTTCAAGTCGTGCCTCGGCTTCGTTAAAAAATGAGTCGGTATTTTGGTTTTTTGAAATCAGGTAATAATCAACGGTTGTGCCTATCCTCGCTTTTGATATAGCTGTATATTCTGTTAATTCTCTTACTAATAATAAGGCTATCGCACAAGCTGCATCATCAATTGTTCGGGTAGTTAGGGCATAGTCATTAAGTTTTCGAGAAGTACCCGCATATTGCCTCATCAATTCATTTGTCACCTCACCAATCCAACAGACAGGTATTCCATTTGCGAGTGATTCTAGTCTCAATTTTTTAGTCATTATTATATCTTAACCGTTGCCAATGTTATTTCAGAATAACATATTTGGTTATTTCAGTGGCTATTTTTTTTTCCTTTAAAGTTTTTGAACCGGATTGATTAAGGGATTGATAGGATTATACACTAAGTACAACGGATTTAGGAATTAAACGGATTGTTTTGGAGAAGAGGAATATGCCCTTTCACTTTTTCACAAATCCGTTGTATTCTATAATCCGTTGTACTCAACTTGATTGATTAAGGGATTGTCTATCCGCCAGATGTTACCATATTCTTTGAATACCATAAGCGTCAAAAACTTTATCCTTACTTAAAAGAGGTATATCTTCTACTAAACTTTGGGCAATAATGATGCGGTCAAATGGATCACGATGATGAAGTGGTAATTCCGCCACTTTTATTGCATGTTGAAAACGGATGTCGAATAGATTAATCTCATTTTCCTGAAGCTGCTCTAAAATAAATGGACCGATTAGCTGGGCAATGTCCAATTTACCCAAATTCACCTTAATAGCAATTTCCCATACACTGGCGATACTCAAGTAAAACTGGTTTTCTTGGTTTAAAAACAATCTATAAACCGTTTCACTGAGTTTGGACGAATACAGTTGATTAATCAACCATAAGAATGTGTGTGTATCCAACAAAAATTTCATGATTGATAGCCTTTAAAATCTTCCACAGGTTCATCAAAATCTTCAGACATCGTGAATAAACCGGTAGCTGTGCCTAATCGCCGTTGACGTTTTCTTTGCATCTGAACGGGTTGATTGATAGAAATAGGTGATAATATGGCAACAGGAGTATTTTGTCGCGTAATCAAGATAATTTGTCCCTCAGCAGTTGCATTGAGTAGTTCCGGTATTTTTGCGTCATCGGCATTAACTGTAAGCATTGTCTTGTTCATGTGAGTTTCCTTTAAAGTTTTTGAACCGGATTGATTAAGGGATTGACAGGATTATACACTGAGTACAGCGGATTTTGGAATGGAACGGATTGTTTTGGAGAAGATGAATATGCCCTTTCGCTTTTTCACCATCCGTTTCATTCTATAATCCGTTGTACTCAATAGCCTTTTAATTCTGCTCAATATAATCCAACATTTTTTGTGGGGAAATATCTTCACCTTCTGGCCAATACAATCCGCCTAATGGATCAATGGCAACCTGTCGAAAATAACGGAACG
>JAOZSV010000445.1 GCA_029939505.1 Thiotrichaceae bacterium
TATTTCAAGGCTAACCGCTGAGTACAAAAAATCGTTTATTAAAACAATTAGAAAGTACGGCTATTCCATCCCCATAAGGAAGCTTGAGCGTTGATAAACTCAATATACACCCTATCTTTAGGAATTTTCAGTGTCTCTTCAATGAATGAGCAGAGTGTTTCTGATAATCCCGGCGTACTATCCGTTGATAAACGGATGCTTTTGAGCATTAGAAAGGCTGTTGGTTCATCCGTGCCTGCAAATAGCATCGGCGTGTTGGCTTCGATGGCAACCATGACATAACTTTCTGGTTTTCCTAACGCTTCGGCAACGGCTTGTGACGCATTTGCCAAAAACGTTGCTTGTTCTTTCTGTTTTATGTCAACATTAGTTTGAATTTGTAAATACGGCATTTTTTTACTCCTGAATTTAAATGTAAACCTCTTGCCTATCGTCAGACTAAGACGATTGGTTTTCTCTTCAAAAAATATATTGGTTATATTAACATAATGTCCCTTAACTCTTTAATGACGACTTACCAAAAACGAGTTGATACCGCCTTAGATGGCTGGTTGCCCATTCCTGATATTCAACCCCATCGCTTGCATGAGGCAATGCGTTATGCGGTACAAGGCGGCGGGAAACGAATACGCCCTTTACTTGTTTATTTAACAGGCAATGCCCTGAACGTCGATTTGACGGGTTTAGATGCACCTGCATGTGCCGTTGAACTTATCCATGCCTATTCATTAGTACATGATGACTTACCCGGTATGGATGACGATGATTTGCGTCGTGGAAAACCAACTTGTCATAAAGCGTTTGATGAAGCAACGGCTATTTTGGTAGGCGATGCGCTACAAACGCTGGCATTTTACGTGCTGACTCATGATCCTCATTTAGAGATAAACGACAAACGACGTTTGGAAATGATTGAAACACTGGCACTGGCAAGTGGCTCACGCGGCATGGCTGGTGGACAAGCGATTGACATGGAGTCTGTTGGACAGTCTTTAAATATTGCTGAATTGGAAAATATGCACATTCATAAAACGGGCGCGTTGATTCGTGCCTGTGTCAAACTGGGTGCGCTCGCAAGCAATGCGATTGATGATAACCAACTGAAAAAACTGGATCACTATGCGAAGTGTATTGGTTTAGCCTTTCAAATTCAAGATGATATTTTAGATGTTGAATCTAGCACTGAAACATTAGGCAAACGTCAAGGTTCAGACATAGCCCATAATAAAGTCACTTATCCCGCTTTATTAGGGCTAGGCGGTGCAAAACAAATGGCAGCGGAATTAATTGAGGAGGCTAAAAATAGCCTCGCCGATTTTGATGAAAAAGCGGAATCGCTACATTGGATGGCGAATTATATTGTGGCACGTCATTATTAATGCGAATTAAGAGTTGAAAGCGGAAAAAATTTCACCATTCCCAGGCGAGGTTTAAGAAATCCGATTTTTTAAAAAATCGGATTTCTATGGCTAAAAACAGTTTTGCAAGAGCCTCCTGAAAATTCTCAAACTCTCAAAAAAGGTTTGAATCAGAATTTTCAGAATGTGAGAATTTTCAGAATAGAAAATATTAGATTATACTTCACTAACTTATTGATTGTATTGATAATTACTGTATTTAATTTAAATATTTATTCTGAAAATTCTCAAATTCTCAAATTCTGATTCAAATTCTGAAAAAATACCCCCTATCAAGTGACTGTCATTTTAAATTTCAAAACCTCTAAAAAAAAAT
>JAOZSV010000284.1 GCA_029939505.1 Thiotrichaceae bacterium
ATTTTTGAAAAAAAATCGGATTTCTTTGGCATTATTGAGAAATCCGATTTTTGAAAAAATCGGATTTCTTTGGCATTATTGAGAAATCCGATTTTTGAAAAAAATCGGATTTCTTTGGCATTATTAAAAATATTTATTATGATTAACCCTAAAACAGAAACCTTTACCCGATCCTTTTCTGAATATTGCTTAGAAGATATTCTGGAAACCATTGGTAATGATACGCCTCTTCAATTGACAGGCGTACATCTAAGTTTTCCTATTCAAGAAGACTGGCTAGAAGAAATCACCACATCTGCACAAAAAACGCTATTGATTGCCAGCGACAAGCTAACGGATAAGAAATTGCTCGAATACTGCCAAGCGTGTTTTCAAAGAAAAGTTCGTGTTTACCTATTACTAGGCAAACCCGAAGATTCTGAAAAAGCAATTCGCTTATTGTCGGGGCATTGTTTAATTCGCACAGGTGTCAAACAGGCGGGTTCCCTATTGATGGCGGATAACCGCCAAGGATTAGTTTTGAGTCGTTCATTGGATGGTGAACTTCAAACAACTGCGGTGTTACGATTAGTTTCAACACAACTGACTGATTGTTATCGCTATTTTTGTCGGTTATTTTGGAATCAAGCCAAAGAGGAATATCTGTTACCCAATGAACACAGGGCAGTCAAAGCGTCTCCTTTTGGCGAAATTGCCATTCAAAATGAATGCCACGATCCTAAATTACTATTAAAGACGATTCAGAAAGGGTGGACAAACAGTGAATTGGCTACTATTTCTGAACTGCGCCAAGGAAAATGGTTAGGTTATACCTTGAATCAGTTTTCCACTACAGAGGGACAACAAATTATTAACCTGAATAATGCTGATGTTGCTTCTTTACAGACATTAGTGAAGCACTGCACTCAACTCGCTTGTGTGGAACAACCTTTGTCAGATATGGTTTTATCAACCGGTGACGAGATATTATTTCTACCCCAAAGCACTTTGCAACCCAATACAGCTGCTTGGGTGGTTAAATTGGTAGAACCCCAAATTGGGGAAGTCAAAGCCTTTATGGCGCGTTTATGGGAGCAAGCACCGCTACGTTATCAAGAAACGTGCTTACTTCAAGAGATGGTTCACCCCTTTCGTTTTTTAGATGAACCCAAAAAGGTTTATCAACGTCAAGATTGGCTTGAACACCGCTTAGGAGATATTTATCTGGATTCCATGACAACCTTTATGAACCCAGATATTAATTCGCTGACTTACGATAGCACTCAATTCAATCGTGAACGCATCGCACTTGAAATAGAATTTTCTGTCACATTGCATCCGCCTTATTTACCAACGGATGCTAAATTGGATGAACTACATCATCAATGGGAACAAATTCAACAAAAATGGAAGCAGAAAATCGATACTTTGCGCGGCTTGCTGAAGAAAGTGGAAGAACAAGAACAGTCTTTCCAAGGCAAAGTAAAAAGTTTCTTGCAAACCCTGTTGACAGGCAATATACAATGGAAACTGATACAAGATAAACAAATCACTGAACTCGCGCAGTGGTCACCGTTGTATGCAGTTGAACGCCAAGAAAAACTTGATGCCATTAATAAAATGACTGATAACTTGCAACGCAAACTGGGCAACATGCAAGAAGAACAGGACAAGGCTGAACAACACATTGTCTGGGAAGAAAAGCGGAATGATTTGAAAAGGCAGTTAGGCGAGGCACAAAAGCGTCGTGATAAACGTATTCAAGACTGTGATCAATTTGAGGTGGATTATAAACTTCAAGAACAAAAAAAATCGGCTGAGTTGGAAGCACAATGGCAAATCTTTGTTAGCCAAACGATAAGTGAAAAGACTTGGACAAAGATCATGAAAAATCATAGTGCCAAGCCGCAGGATTGGCCAGTTCAGTTTAAAAATGCGCTAACCGAGGAGGATTCAGATAAGCATAAAAACCTGAAAGAACAGATGTCTGCTTTGCAAACTCAACAAATCCTCAATCTGATAGAATTCAAATCTTTTTTCAATGCTTTGAATAAAGAGGATAAAAAAGAAGCCAAGCGTATCAAGGAAATCCTGTCTATTTGTAGGAATCGCAGTCAGACAGAAAAGGAAAAACTGGACAAGAAGTTAAAGCTGGCTGAACGCGATGTAACTGATTTACAACAGGATATTGAAAAGCATGGGGACAGATTTATTTATTTCGCCTCCAATCAACGCGAGGATTCTTCGCTTAAAGATGTCATGCATCATGGTGTGGCGAAAAATAAAATAAAAAAACCGACCACTTTTCAGGTTGAGTGGCCATCAGAAGAATTACCGACTGCGAGTATGGAACTATATCGTCATAAAAAGCAACGCTGGTTGTGCATTACAGAAAAAGCGCAATTTTCTCAAGGGCAACAAGATGCAGAGCGTCTCAAGGCGATACTTTGTACCAAAAAAACAACCGAGATGTGAGAAATCCGATTTCTTAGACACCAGTCTAACGGAGAAAAAAGAATGCCAGAACAACGCATTACTATTACCATTGATGAAAAAGGTCAAATCACGGCTAAGACAGCCGGTTTTAAAGGTGAAGCCTGTTTAGATGAATTGCAAAGTCTTTTGGAAGATTTAGGAACGATTCATGAAGTGAAAAAAACGGATGCGTATTATCAGCAGAACGCTATCAAAGTTACACAAAAACAAACCCTTGGAAGAACATAATAATTAATCAAGAAATCGGGTTTTTGAAAAAAATCCGATTTCTAAATCTTAAAAAAATCGATTTTTATCAAGAAATCCGATTTTTGAAAAAAATCGGATTTCTAAATCTTAAAAAATCCGATTTCTCAACATTCTTGGGAGTACATAACTAATGAGTGCTGTGGTTAAAACCGTTACCCCTTTTACCCAACGCGATTTGCTGTTGGAAGCATTGGATGAACTGGGGGTTGTATATCATGAAAAGGGCAACGCTATTATGACAGAACGGGTGGATGATTATGGGGCACAACGTTTTATCTATGAACAAGGGGCTTATCGTTTTCAACATGATTCTTCGCCTTGGCGAAAATTGAACTTTAAGGAATGGAAAACCGTTTCAGCCTTTTTGGGAGCCGTGGAAAAAGCCTATCACCAAGCTTATGAACGCTTGCAGCAACGTCTGGCTGAGGAAGAACGTCGTCTGCTTGAAGAAGAACGGAAACGTTTCGTAGAGCAACAAAAGCAGGTTGTGATACAACGGGCAAAAAAACAGGGCTATAACATCAAAGAAATTCGTAAGGGTAACAAAATTCAATTACAATTGGTACGTACCACCTACTAAGTGAGATAGAAATCCGATGTTTTTAAAACATCGGATTTCTTGACTGATCTCTGAATAAAAAAATGTCCCAACCTTTCAATATTGCACATATAGAAACCAGTAGTTTTATTTATGGACCCGGTGAACGCTTTGTCATCTGGGTGCAGGGCTGTACTTTAGGCTGTCAGGGATGTTGGAACAGAACGATGTTATCAAAACGCCCAAAGCAATTGATAGCGCGTGAAAAATTGTTACAGAAAATTCTTGACATAGATTCTATTCAAGGCATTACCTTGCTCGGAGGTGAACCCTTACAACAATTGAGCAATGTTTTGTGGTTATTACAACAAGTCAAATCAGTGGATTTGGATACGATGGTGTTTACCGGTTATGAATGGCGAGAAATGATAAACGATGAAAAAGCGAAGATTTTGCCTTTTACAGATATTTTAGTATCAGGGCGTTATCTAGCAAACCTACGCAATATCAATCTTCAATGGCGTGGTTCTTCAAACCAGCAAATTCATTTTCCAACTGCCCAATATGATGCTTCCCTTATTAAAGAAGGCAACTATGTAGAGGTACATTTTGAAGCAGATGGTCGTATGCGTATTTTAGGTTTTCCCGAAATAGAAGTATGGTCGGTCGGGTTAGCTTATCAAGCGTCGCGTGATAACGTAACCCGACATTGACCTAATAAATCGCCCTGTGTCGGGTGACGTTTTTTTGCGGCGCCATCTAACCCGACTTACTTACCTAATAAATCGCCCTTTTCGGATAGCTTTAATAAGGTCGTCAGTCCATGCATGAGACTCTAATGGCCAGGAAACGTTCTTCTTCGCTTTTTCAAAATAATCAGGCGGCTTATTTTTTGTGATTTTGAACATTTTTCTCCCTCATACGCATTTCAAGTTTCAATAAGTTTAAATCGACATCCTTTGAACCTAAATGCTTTTCAATATCTCGCCATAAACTTTTAAACCTCTCCGTTTTAAACTGATCAGAGGCAATAAGTTCCTTGATTGTGCCAAGCTGCTTTTCTACTTTTTGTGTTCTTAAAGACTCCCATAATATCAGTTAATATTTTGCTAAACTCAATACCATAACTTTGGTCAAATTGATCAAATATTTCAACTTTCCCTTTATTTAGATTTAGCAGTCTTATGCTATTGCTTTTAGCACTGGCTAATATATGGGGCGAATGGGTCGCCAGAATAATCTGGTTATTATTCTTGTCTGCAAAATTTTCATACAGTTGGCATAAGTTATTTTGCCAAGTAGGGTGTAAGGATAATTCAGGCTCATCAATAAGAATTATGCTATTCTTAATTTCACGAAGATACAGATATAGCACTTTCGTCAACAGAGTCTTTCCCCCCGTAGAAAGCGCGTCAAGACCAAAACGTTCACCATTCTGATTTTCAAAATAAATATTTTTGTTCCTATCCAAACCGCTAAAACGGATTTCTAAATTTAACTCGGCAAATATTTCACTGATATTATTACGCAACTCTCGGTAAGCCTCACTGGCTTTTAAGTCCCGTTCAAACATCAATTCATCAATATAGCTTCTAATCTTTGTTTCTAAATCGACGATATTGCCAAAATCAACCGGACAATAAATAACACCGCTTTTATATTCTCGAATACCATTCGTCTGTTTCTTTTTGCTGTCTTTATAAATGGTTAATGGTTCACCATTTAAATAAATTTCAATAGACTCCTCACCATCGAACTTAGGGCTGGTCTCAAAACTATCCATATATTCCAAAAGCGTCGTCTTGCCACTGCCATTAATACCAGCAAGAACTGTAACGGCTTGCAATTTATTATCTTTATCTAATAAATTCAGTTTAAAGTCATGGAACATTTTGTAATGATTAATATACAGTGTCCTTATTTTAACTCCCTGTCAGTTTAAATCGGGCGCAATAACATTGTTGTACCATTGGTTAATATATTGATATGTTGGGGTATCAATAGTTACCGATTTTTTTAAAGTGCCTCTGGGGTATGGAAAATCATTTTTAACATCGTCCATAAAGGCAATGACTTTGATATTGCGGCGATGTGGAAACCAGTCCAAGTCATCATTCACTTGTTTAATATATTCATGTTCTCCTGTGACCTCAACTAAAGCAATTGGCTGGGTACCCAGCTTGATCAAAACAATATCGCCTATACTCATTGCGAGCTTAAATAGATCGATTTTCTTCTCGCCATCAGACCGGTCATCTAAGCCAATAACCTGCTTTTGTTCCAGAATCTCTCTTTCGCGGTTAAAATTAGGGTTATTGGGGTGTAATTGCATATGCCAATAAGTCATAAAAATACCATAATAAAAAAGTAATATAGCAAGTGTAGGCAATGCCATTAAGTTTTCGAGGTTTGAGTTTTTTTTTCAAAAAAACTCAAACCTCGAA
>JAOZSV010000446.1 GCA_029939505.1 Thiotrichaceae bacterium
AAAAGGGTAAAAGCGTTAAATATCAAAGCGTTATCCTGGCGAGGCGAAACCCCACGTAGTAGTTGCGGTAGTCATGCGAGAACCCGTCACGGTACGCAGCCCGCACGCCCCACGGGAAGTTGATCCACGAGCCACCGCGAATCACAGGCTGCCGGTTTTTCCCGGTACACCGTTTTTCTTTACCGTTATACTGACTTTCATATTCAGAGCAAGTCCATTCCCAAACATTGCCTACCGTGTCATATAAACCAAAATGATTAGCTGCAAACGAACCGACAGGTGCCGTCATTCTTTTTGCATCCCAACCCCACTTAGCCCCACATCCATTACAAGCAGCACGATTTTTACCAATCTTATTTCCCCACCAATACTTAGTTTCCGTGCCGGCACGAGCGGCATATTCCCACTCAGCTTCAGTAGGCAAGCGATATTGTTTCCCGGTTTGTTGACTTAACCACTTGGCATAAGCGACGGCATCATTCCAAGAAACGTTTATCACAGGGCGATTACCACGCCCCCAGCCTTCATCATCTGGTTTTTTTCGCCCCGTCGCCTGTGCAAATTTGTCATATTCTGCAAAGGTGACTTCATAACGCCCCATCGCAAATTCACTCACAGACACCCGATGCACTGGTTTTTCATTACTATCACCACCGCCCTGAATATCGCCCATCCGAAAACGCCCGGCGGGGATTCGTACCATTTCTGGACCGAAACCACCGTCTTTTAAGCGATCTCGAAAGACTTTATCAGGCACTCGTTTCACTCTGGGCTGCACAACTTGTACTGGTTCACGTTGATCAATCTGTTGTTGCAAAGCCGCTATTTGACGACGCAACCTATCCGCCTCACTTTCATCACAAGTACCAAAACAAAAATCCTCACCAATCAAAGAGCTTGAACGCCAAGGAATCTGTCGCCCTCCACTGTCTGAATCAACGACAGTCGCCGTTTGCTTAAAAACCTCCTCAATCGTCAAACCGGGGATTTTAATCGTTTTCAGCAAATTTTTGGTATATAAACCATTCCGCCCTTCACCATCAGCCGCCTTTTTACCCAAAGCCGTTGAAAAACTAATAATAGTCCCTCTGGGCGCGTGCATCGCCGCTAAACCATCCGAAGAACGAAAATAACTCCGATAGGGATTATTACGACAGGCATCTAAAATCACAATATTCACCCGACTTCCGGCAGAATCCATGACATCAACAACCCACTGTGCATCAATGGCGCGATATTTCACCTGCCCAGCTTCACGGATTTTTTTCCCAATCGGCACCAAATAATTGCGCTGATCAATCTGAATACCATGCCCTGCAAAATAAAACAAGCCAATGCCATTTTTAGTTAAAGCCTGCCCAAAACCAATAATGGCTTTATCCATCTGCGCCTGATTCAAATCCTGCTTCTGTGTCACGGTAAAACCATAAGCCCTTAAAACTCGCGCCATATCAGCAGCATCATTTTTCGGATTCGGCAAATAAGCCACACCTTTTGGATAATTACTATTGCCAATGACGAGGGCAATACGTTGTTCCACAGCCACTGCTTTCAGACTGAAAGCGACTATGGCAGAGATTAAAAATAGTCTTGTTAATTTCATGGTTTTTTAACTCCTATAGTAGAGTACAGCGGATTTAGGAAATAAACGGATTTTTTTAGAAATCCGATTTTTTCAAAAAATCGGATTTCTTGAACATCATACGTTTCGAGCCTAGAAATCCGATTTTT
>JAOZSV010000094.1:0-16222 GCA_029939505.1 Thiotrichaceae bacterium
ACCGATTTCATCGGTGGCTATTCACATTTCACCCCGTTGGGGTTAGTTTTAACCCCGAAGGGGTTAAACATGAATAGAATAGCCACCGATGAAATCGGTGGAATTTGGAAGCACCCTGCGTAACATCAGTTAAACATTAAAAATTAGTCTGCTTTAGCAGACTTTAGCTTTTAGCCTTGAAATTGATTTCAAGGCTAACGGCTGAGTAGTTACAAAGTTTTTTCAGTTTTCAAACATGGAGAGAGTTAGACTAACATTATGTTGGACGAATTTTTAGTTGCTTTCGCCTTGCTTTTGGTTTTTGAAGGAATTATGCCTTTTCTTAATCCGAGTGGTTGGCGTAATTCCTTGCGGCAAGTGAGCGAAATGGATGATAAAACATTACGCCTGATTGGCTTTATAAGCATGGTATTAGGCGTGATACTGTTATATTTGGTACATTAATATTGGCCTCCCTCTTTTAGACCTGACAGGTTTTTGAAACCTGTCAGGTCTGTCGTTTATTGACTCTAATTTCACATAAACCAAGTTTCTGGCAGAAACTTGGTTTCTAAACAGGTTTCAAAAACCTGTCATATCTGTCGTTTATTGACTATGTCAGAAATAAAATCAAAAATTCTTATGGGAGATTGTTTGGAAGTCTTAGCAACTTATCCAGATAATTTTTTTGATTTAATCATCACTTCTCCGCCTTATGCTGATAGCCGTACCAATACCTCAAAAGTTGGTAGCGGATTGGGTAAAAATGTGTCAAATTGGTTAGATAGAAAAATGGCTTATCCCACAAATGTCTTACATTTAGCGACAGAAACGGGTAATCGCCAACATAGTGCCGTTTTTCCAAAGGTTCTGCCGGCTTGGTTTATCAAACTTTTTACCCAAGAGTATGACTATGTGCTTGATCCATTTTGTGGTTCTGGTACAACTGGTCAAGTTGCACAAAGTCTGGTTAGGCATTCGGTGGGTATCGAAATTAAAGAGGAATATTATGAGTTGGCTAAAGCCAATCTTAATAATCCTGTTAATTATCAATTATTTGAATATGTACAATAAGTACAACGGATTTTAGAAATAAACGGATAAAACTGAACTGAAAATTTAAGCGGAAGCAGGGTTTAACATCATGCGAATAAAAAATTTGAGTATAGAAAATTTTACGCTTTTTGGAAAGGAAAACTTCAATTTTTCCGGTGGTTTGAATATCATTATCGGTGAAAATGATACGGGCAAAAGCCATTTACTCAGATTATTATATTCTTTAATTGAAAGCAATAATCTCGTTATTCAACAGAAAGCCGAGAATAAAAGGTACTTGTTACAAAAGTCTATTCCACAGAAATTAATTGATATTTTCAAAGCGGAAGAATTAGCGCATTTAATTAAAAATGGGCAAGAGAAGTGTCATATCAAAATTGATTTGACTCAATACAGCATCAAGTTTCATTTTACACAGAAAACGAAAATTCAAGTCAAACTGTCCAAGAATGATGCACCGGCGAAATTCATTAAACAGGAGAGTTTATTTATTCCAACTAAAGAAATGTTGTCTTTTTATGACGGTTTTATGTCTCTTTATGGAACTCGACAAGTTTCTTTCGATGAGACTTATTATAATTTAGCTCAGGCATTAGGTTTATCGGTATTGAAAGAAATTTCGTCTGATTCACCGGAAAAAAAAGTATTAACCCGTTTGGAAACATTGTTGAAGGGTAAACTCTTATTAGAGAAAAGCCGGGTTTATTTACGCTATAAAAATGGCAAAAAATTGGAAATTTCACTCGTTGCGGAAGGATTGAGGAAAATTGGAACCGTTTCACATTTAATTGCTAATGGCTCGTTGAATAAAAAGAGTATCTTAGGCAGAAGTTTTTTTACCAAAAAAACTTCTGCCTAAGATTTTATTTTGGGATGAACCAGAATCTAACTTAAACCCGAAATTAATTAGGGAAATCGCTCAAGTTTTAATTGATTTATCCGCTATTGGTGTACAAATTTTTATTAATACACATAGTTTATTCTTAATCAAAGAATTTGAAATTTTAAGAGAAGTGAATACAAAAATGAAATATTTTGGTTTAGGATTTGATGCAGAAAATCATTTACAGGTTTCTCAAAGTGAAGAGGTTGAAGGTTTAGAGGATTTAGTGATTTTAGATGAAAATTTAGATCAAAGTGATAGATTATTGAATAAACAGGTACAGTTTTTATGAAAATCATTGATATATTTGCCGGCGCTGGTGGTTTCAGTCTTGGATTTGAGATGGCAGGCTGTGAAATGATAGGCGCGATAGAAATAGATCGTTGGGCTTGTGAAACTTATGCATACAACCATCCAAACACGGAAGTGATTTGTAGTGATATAACGCTACTAAAGGATAAAGCAATAAAGCTAAAATTTGGAAAGCCTGATCTTATTATTGGTGGTCCACCTTGTCAGGGATTTTCAATCTGTAACAAAAATAATGGTGATCCGAAAAACCCAATGAATTCATTGTTTCAAGAGTTTTTGAGAATTGGAAAATTGATTAATCCAAAAATGATGATAATGGAAAATGTGTCCAATTTAATTAGAGCAAAAACCATACATAAAGAAAGGGTAATTGACCTCATTTGTTCAGAATTAGAAAAAATGGGCTTTAATGTTTATTATGATATTCTTGAGGCGACAGATTATGGCATTCCACAAATCAGAAAAAGATTGTTTGTGATCGCATCGCAAAAAAAACTTGAAAAACCCTTTCCTGAGCCAACTCATCAAATCAGTTCTGATAATCATGATCTTTTTTCTATGGAGTTAAAAAAGTGTCCAATATTATGGGAAGCCATTTCTGATTTGCCCGATATTGAAGCAAAAGAAGGTGCAGAAAAACAGCCTTACACCAAGGATGCTGAAAACGATTATCAAAAACAATTAAGAAACGGTGCGAACATATTATATAACCATAAAGCGATGAATCATTCCAAAAGGGTTGTTGAAAGATTTGCTTCAATACAGTATGGATATTCAGTTTCTGATGTGCCAGAACACTTGAAACCGTATAAAAGAAATAGTAAAGAAATAGCCACAAAAGTTTACGAACAGAATAACCGAAGAATGCGTCCAGATAAACCTTGCCATACAATTCCTGCATCATTTTACGCTAACTTTATTCATCCGTATAAAAATCGAAATTTTACTGCAAGAGAAGGTGCTAGAATACAATCTTTTCCAGATACCTTTGTTTTTAAAGGAAAGCCAACCATTGTTAGCCATAAACTTCTTGCAAGAGAAGGAAGGCTAGAAGAAAAATATTTATGTCAATATAATCAAATTGGAAATGCGGTTCCACCGCTTTTAGCTAAAGCGATTGCGGAAAATCTTTTAAAGCAGCTTTAAGGTGGAATGGTGAATGGTGAATGATGAATGGTGAATGAAAAAAAAGTAATAAATGTAAGTGATTGTTTTTTAATATAATATTTTTTGTAAGGCTAAAAGCCAAAACAGGCTCAGCTAAACTCTCTCTAATGAGGCTCTTGCAAAACTCATGGATGTCGGGCGAACACGCAGGTTCGCCCCTACTGAAATGAGATTTTGTAGGGGCATACCTGCGTGTCTGCTCTCATCATAAGAGTTTTGCAAGAACCTCTAATTAGTCTGTTTTAACAGACTTTAGCTTTTAGCCTTGCAATTGATTTCAAGGCTAACCGCTGAGTAGTTACCAAATTAATAAATTAACACCGAGAAAATATTATGGGTAAAAATGTTGTAGTCATCGGAACACAATTTGGCGATGAGGGCAAAGGCAAAGTAGTCGATTTATTAACGGAACGCGCCGCCGCCGTGACACGCTTTCAGGGCGGACATAATGCGGGACATACGCTCGTTATTGACAACCAACAAACCATATTACATCTGATTCCTTCCGGCATTTTACGCGAAGGGGTACAGTGTCTTATTGGTAATGGCGTGGTGGTGTCGCCTAGTGCATTGTTGGAAGAAATTAAAATGCTTGAAGCTAAAGGCGTTCCCGTGCGGGAGCGTTTGCGTATCAGTGACGCTTGTCCTTTGCTCTTGCCCTACCATGTCGCCCTCGATCAGGCGCGTGAGCAAGCGCGTGGTGAGGCAAAAATCGGTACAACGGGGCGCGGAATTGGTCCCGCTTATGAGGATAAAGTGGCGCGACGGGGTTTACGATTCAGTGATTTATTGGAACCTAAGCAGTTTGCCGCTAAACTCGAAGAGGTGATGGATTATCATAATTTTGCGTTACTGCATTATTTCAAAGCCCAAACTGTTGATTTTAAAGAAGTATTAGATGAAACACTTCGCATGGCTGACAGTTTAACGCCAATGGTGAGTGATATTCCTGAATTATTAGCAGGGTTACACGCTCAAGGTAAAAATGTGCTATTTGAGGGCGCACAGGGTACCTTTTTAGATATTGATCAAGGCACTTATCCTTTTGTTACTTCATCTAATACAACAGCCGGCGGTGCTGCGACGGGTAGCGGTGTCGGACCAGGCAATTTAGGTTATATCTTAGGCATTACTAAAGCCTATACCACGCGAGTGGGTTCTGGTCCTTTTCCAACAGAATTATTTGACGACATTGGTAAACATTTGTCTAGCAAAGGCCATGAATTTGGGGCGACAACGGGTCGTTCTCGCCGCTGTGGTTGGATTGATATTGTTGCCATGCGACGTGCTTGCGCTATGAATAGTCTCACAGGAATTTGTCTCACTAAACTGGATGTGCTTGATGGTTTAGAGATGATGCGTATCTGTGTTGGATACAAATGTGATGGAGAAGAATTGAAAACGTTACCAATGGGGGCAGAGAATTTAGCCCGTTGTCAACCGATTTATATTGATCAGCCGGGGTGGAACGATCAGACTGCTGGGGTGCGCCGTTATGAGGATTTACCTGTGAATGCGCGTGCTTATATAGAGAAACTGGAAAGTTTGCTTGAAACGCCGATAGATATTATTTCGACGGGGGCGGAACGCAATGATACTATTATAAGGCGGCATCCGTTTGATTAGTATTTTTTAGAAATCCGATTTTTTTCAAAAATCGGATTTCTTGAACCTCAAAAAACATTAAAATTCATGATTCGATTACGACATCACGCTTCTTTTTCGTTTTTTGCTTATACATATTTGAATCAGCCATTTTTATTAATTCATCTGGTAATAAATTATCCTTCGCCTGAAATTCAGAAAAGCCAAAACTAAAATCAATAGGAATATCTTTCATTTTTTTGTCACGCAAACTTTCCCTAATTCTTTTAATCATATTATCGGAATCAGTCAGCTTTGCTTTTGGAAATATGAGCAAAAATTCATCACCACCCATACGAAAAATATAATCTGATGTCCTGATAACATTTTTAAGCACGTTTACAACGGTATTAATAAGTCTGTCGCCTTCCGCATGACCATAATTATCATTTATTATTTTTAAATGATCTATGTCTATATAACAAACAACTAAACTGGAACCTTCCCTATTAGTGATTTCAATTTGTTTCGCTAAAATCTCATAAGCCCACCTTCGATTAAAAACGCCTGTCATTTCATCCGTTACCGACAACGCTTTTAATCTCTCCATTGCCTTTTTTAGTTCGATATGAACGTTTATCCTGGCAAGCACTTCCTCCTGTATAAACGGCTTGGTGATATAATCAACACCACCAGCCCTAAACGCTTTTAATTTATCCTTTGTATCTGATAATGCAGTAATAAATAGAACGGGTATATTCTTTGTACTCTCTTTTTCTTTTAAAGACTGACAAACCTTTATTCCGTTCACACCAGGCATCATAATATCGAGCAAAATAATATCAGGTTCTTGATTTTGCAGCAATTCCAACGCTTGATGACCATTTTCTGCAAGTACAGTTTGATATCCCTTTCTTTTCAACATATTTTCTAATATTTTCAGGTTCAACGAATTGTCATCCGCGATCAATATTAGTGGTTTTTTGTCATCGTTCATTGTATTTTAAAATCGTTTTATACTGGTAGCCCTTGAGTTTCGTTTCGAGGTTTTCGTTTTTCTTCAAAGAAAACAGAAAATTTCACCTTTTATAATTATTTGAATCAGAATTTGAGAATTTGAGAATTTTCAGAATAAATACTCTGTTAAAATCAATTATTGATTTTTAGCTTAAAAAAACTAAAATATTATAAATATAATATAATCAATAACTTAATATAAGTTTAACCTCATATTTTAGGTTTAATTCTGAAAATTTTAAAATTCTGAAAATTCTGATTCAAACCTTTGTCGGGGATATTTTTTCATTTCATAATAGTTTAAACGTCAAATTAATCACTTACAAATTACTCTTCCCTAGAAAGAAAGTGAGACATAAAGTTAATATAATATTCAAATATTGTCAACTACTGAGGTCTTTATGTATTACATCGGCGGCTCCGCTTATTCAAAATTTCGTCTTGAAAAAATACTGAATAGAGCAAAAATTGATCTACCTTCTCTTACAACGCTTGAAACACAATATCTGTATTTTGTTGATATTGAACATAGACTCAGTGAGAGTGAAGAGACTCAATTACGTGCTTTATTACCCTATTGTAGCAAATTTCCCCTCAGCCCCATTTTTCAAAAGGGAGAACTTTTGGTCGTTCCTCGCCCTGGCACGATTTCACCTTGGTCCAGTAAAGCGACAGATATTGCGACGGTTTGTGGCTTGTCAGCAGTGAAACGATTAGAGCGAGGGGTATTATGGCGTTTTACAGCCGACGCAATACTTGAACAATCACAAATCGCCAAAATCAGTGCTTTAATTCATGATCGCATGACAGAGAAAGTGTTATTAGCGATTGACGAAATAGACAGATTCTTTAGTCAAGCGAAGGCGCGTCCATTGCGGACGATTAATTTATTAGAACAAGGAAAACAAGCCCTTGTTCAAGCTAATCAAGCACAAGGATTGGCCCTTTCTGACGATGAAATTTCTTATTTATTCAACAATTTCATAGACTTACAACGAAATCCAACCGATGTCGAATTAATGATGTTTGCCCAGGCTAATTCTGAGCATTGTCGGCATAAAATTTTTAATGCAACTTGGGTGATTGATGGACAAACACAGCCCTTGTCCTTATTTCAAATGATACGCCATACTTATCAGCAACATCCTGGAATTGTCATTTCCGCCTATCACGATAATTCTGCGGTGATAAAGGGTTTTAAGAGTACTCGTTTTTTGCCTGAACTTTCTTTGAACCAAACCTCTGAGGTTTTGGAAACCTCAGAGGTTTTTCGGAACCAAACCTCTGAGGTTTTGGAAACCTCAGAGGTTTTTCGTTATGTTGAAGAAGAAACGGCGATTTTGATGAAAGTCGAAACGCATAATCACCCAACGGCGATTTCACCCTTTCCTGGCGCGGCGACAGGTTCAGGCGGTGAAATCCGTGATGAGGGGGCGACAGGGCGTGGTGCAAAACCTAAAGCGGGTTTAACAGGATTTTCAGTCTCACATTTACGTTTGCCCAATGCACCACAGCCTTGGGAAACGCCCTACGAAACACCGTCTCATAAGGCAACCGCTCTACAAATCATGTTAGAAGGACCCATCGGTGCCAGTGCCTTTAATAATGAATTTGGTCGTCCAGCAATATGTGGTTATTTTCGGACTTTTGAAATGGAGGTAAACGGGCGACGGCGTGGTTATCATAAACCCATTATGTTAGCAGGGGGATTAGGTAATATTCGTCCCGCGCATGTCCAAAAAAACAAAATACCCCCTGATAGTTTATTGATTGTATTAGGCGGTCCTGCCATGTTAATTGGTTTAGGCGGCGGTGCGGCTTCGTCAATGGCAGCAGGGCAGCGTTGTGAAGAATTAGACTTTGCTTCTGTACAGCGCGGTAATCCCGAAATGCAAAGGCGTTGTCAAGAAGTCATTGATACCTGTTGGCGAATGGGCGCGGATAATCCTATTATCTCTCTACATGATGTCGGTGCAGGCGGATTATCGAATGCTTTACCTGAACTGGTGCAAGAATGTGGGGGGGAATTTCAATTAAGTGCCATTCCTTCTGCTGATCCCAGTTTGTCGCCGATGGAAATTTGGTCTAATGAAGCGCAAGAACGCTATGTACTGGCGATTTTGCCAGACAAATACCCTTTATTTGCCAGATTCTGTGATAGAGAACGTTGCCCTTATGCGGTGGTTGGAAAAACAACTGAGGCACAACACTTATCTTTATCGGATCGGGGAACAACGCTGATTGATATGCCGCTATCGGTGTTATTTGGAAAAACACCTAAAATGCGTCGCGAGGTTAAACGTGAACCTTCAACTCCTCCTTTGATAAAGACTAAAACCCCTATTAATAATAATGGAATAACTCCCTCCTTTGATGAGGAGTTAGTGGGGATTTCAAACTTAGAAGAAGCCATTTTACGAGTGCTCCGCTTACCCACCGTCGCGAGTAAACAGTTTTTAATCACCATTGGTGATCGCACCGTTGGCGGTTTAACGGTACGCGATCAAATGGTAGGGCGTTGGCAAGTTCCGGTTGCTGATTGTGCGGTGACAGCAACCAATTATGGTCGTTTCACGGGCGAAGCGATGGCAATTGGTGAACGTCCCCCTTTAGCTTTGCTAAACGCACCCGCTTCTGGACGTATGGCTATCGGTGAAGCTTTAACCAATATTGCCGCCGCGTGTATTGATGAGATTAGCGATATTGTTTTATCAGCGAATTGGATGGCGGCGAGTGGGCAGCCGGGCGAGGATGTCGCTTTATTTGATACTGTCAAAGCGGTGGCGATGGAATTATGCCCTGCCCTGGGTATTAATATCCCTGTTGGTAAAGATTCATTATCCATGCACACCGAATGGGAAGATAAATCGGTCTCCGCACCATTATCTTTGATTATTTCCGCCTTTGCGCGCGTTTCAGATATTCGCCGTAGTTTGACACCACAACTGCGAAGCGGTGATACGGTATTGTTATTGATAGATTTAGGGCGGGGTAAAAATCGCTTGGGTGGTTCTGCATTAGCGCAGGTTTATAATCAATTGGGTAATACACCCCCCGATGTGGATAATCCAAAGGATTTGAAAGACTTTTTTCAGGCGATTCAAGCATTAAACCGACAGGGCAAAATACTCGCCTATCATGATCGCTCTGACGGTGGTTTATTAACGACACTCTGTGAAATGGCATTTGCAGGGCATACTGGTTTGGATATCAATTTAGAATGCTTGGATACAAATCATTTTTCTGCTTTGTTTAATGAAGAATTGGGTGCGGTTATTCAAGTGAAAAATTCTGATGTTGTTCAAGTGCAAAATTGGTTTGCCCAACAAACTGATTTTGGTGAGCATGTTTTCAGGTTAGGAAAACCGAATAATGTAGATAGACTGAATTTTTATCAAAACGACCGGCTGATTTTAAGTTTTCCACGTCATACCTTGCAAAGAACATGGAATGAAACGAGCTATCATCTCCAAAAAATGCGTGATAATCCTGATTGCGCCCAGCAAGAATATGAACCACTCGAAGTGAATAAGCCTGGATTATCGGTTTATTGTACTTTTAAATTCAAAGCACCGAATATCGTGGGCAACCGTCCCCGTATTGCGATTCTCCGCGAACAGGGCGTTAATGGACAATTAGAAATGGCAGCCGCCTTTGATAGAGCAGGCTTTAATTGTATTGATGTTCATTCAAGCGATATTTTAAAAGGGCGTATTAGCCTTAAATATTTTAAGGGATTAGCCGCTTGTGGTGGATTTTCTTATGGCGATGTATTGGGTGCGGGAAGCGGTTGGGCGAAATCGATTTTATTTAATCACCGCGCCTACGACGAATTTTCCGCATTTTTTCACCGTTCCGATACGTTTGCATTAGGCGTGTGTAATGGTTGTCAAATGATGGCACAATTGCGCGATTTAATACCGGGTGCGAGCCATTGGCCCAATTTTGTGCGTAATCAATCGGAGCAATTTGAGGCACGGTTGGTTATGGTGGAAGTGACTGATTCGCCTTCAATATTTTTAAAAGGCATGGCGGGATCACGTTTACCCGTTGTTGTCTCTCATGGTGAAGGGCGGGTAGAAAACGTTGCGATTGAAAATGATTTAGTCGCATTGCGCTATGTGAATAATTATGGTGAGGTCACAGAATCTTATCCTGCAAACCCCAATGGTTCACCTGATGGCATAACAGGGTTGACAACGCCAGATGGTCGTTTTACCATTATGATGCCGCATCCAGAAAGGCTTTTTTTAAGTACCCAATATTCATGGTTGCCTGATGATTGGCAGAACGAAAATGGTCCTTGGATGCAGATGTTTTGGAATGCGAGGAACGAGGTTATAAACTCCGTTTTTTGAAAAAACTTGTAAATACCTGAAAACTTATGCTGATGATAAAGAGATTATCATCTATAATTTCACGAAAGCCTGTTTGGAGAAAGAAGATGAGAGCAAGATCAACAAGAGACAGAATTAGTCGCAAACGAAAAATAGCGCGTTGGCAAAAACCGAGAACAGGCTCCTTTATAGAGGATTGTATTATAGGCAATAAAGCCGTAATGAAATGGCTTCGCAGTTTGTCAGAAGAACATGAAAAACAATTATCAGCTTCTGCCTCGCAAAAGTCCAGCTAAAGAGAAAATGATTAAAAGTAGGGTGGGTAGAGCGAGAGCGAAACCCACCATTTTGCCATTTTGAAGGAACGGTGGGTTTCCACTTCGTTCCTACCCACCCTACATTTTACTTTACTGAAAGAGGGCGAACACGCAGGTTCGCCCCTACAGTCAGTGAGGTTTTGTAGGGGCTGCGTGTCTGCCCTCATCATTTCGAGGCTAAAGTTTTTTTTAAAGAAAAAAACTTTAGCCTCGAAAAGAGTTTTGCAAGAACCTCTGATGATAAAGAGATTATCATCTATAATTTCACGAAGGGTGCATTCCCATTTTTACGGTTAAGTACAGCGAATTGACGAAATAAACGAATCGGGCGGAAGATTCTACCCGAAATGGTTTCGAGGTTTGAGTTTTTTGAAGAAAAACTCAAACCTCGAAATGAATTGGCTTGAAATTCGTTTAGCCATTCAGATGAAATGCGTACTCTTAGAGGAGTTTTAATTCGTTTATTTCGTCAATTCGTTGTACTCAATTAACCCTCAAACCGTGAAAATGGGAATGCGCCCTTTCACGAAAGCCGGAAAATTTCACCCTTTCTTATTGTTTGAATCAGAATTTGAGAATTTGAGAATTTTCAGAATAGTCGGTTATATTCAAAATCAATGAGTATTGTAGGGTGGGCAAGGTCTTTTTCTTGCCCACCGTTCCTAGCTCATTATTAAGGCGAATGCAGCCTCTATATTAATGAGTCGCTTCCTCAATCGCTTTTGCAATCAAGCCTTCATCGACCCCATAATATTTTAAACTTTTGGTTAGTTTTTGAAGGCTTGGATTATTCAATCGTTGTATATCTATTCGTAAGCCCTCATCAACATAATGTTGAATTAAAGGGTGATAATTAGAAAACCCAAATACGGGTGCAATACGCGCCAGTGAGTTAACCATTTTCTCTGGCATACGCAAGGTAATCGTCGTTATCTGCGAGTCGTCGGCTGCATTAAAAGAATAGGGCGCGTCTTCAAGAGACATAAAGCATTTTATAATATCATGCGCCGTTGTTTCTGAACCAAGCTCAACATCAGCCGAATAAGCCTCATCATAAAAAAGCAACTTGTGTTTGCTATCAAGCTGTGAACGGATCCAGAGCGCAAATTGAGCGCAATCTCGTACATCTCCCTCTAAAACGACGCACTGTCCTGCTTGTTCTAAGCGACCTTCTAAGATGTCATTTGTTAGAGGTATTCTGAATGAGAATGAATAGGCTCTCTCAGAGTTTACTATGGTTTGAATGTCAATATTAGACCATTCTGCTTTGAGAACATTAATTAATTGCGTTGGCTCAATTTTGAAATCGGTTTCTTCTAGGGGTGAAATCAAGTAATTCATTATAGTTCCTTATAAACAACACGCCCTGGTATTTGGTATTGTTGGAGTAATTCTTGAAAAAATGCTGCCGCGCTAGGATTATTGATAATAACTTCTAAAGCGTTAATTGGCGTGTTAGGATCGTTAATTATAGCTGCATACCGAACAAACTCATCTGTAACGCTATTAACTATTTTCTCCCGTATAAATTTCGGGATTTGTGAATCTTCTATAAAAGGGCTTCTATCGGGTTGAACTATAAATTTACATTCTAACAAAAAGCCATCTTCGGCTCTGATACCATCAGCCCAAATTTTCTCACCACCACCTTGTACTCTGATTTCTTGAGTACCTGCAAATTTTATTTGGAACTGATAATTGGGGCTATGACTTGGAGCCTGCCTTTTTTCAAACTGGCTCGCCCATTCTGCAACTGTTTTTTTCATTATTGAGCCATCTCCAACATCAATATAAACCATATAAAAATATTGGCATTAGTTTATCGTTCATGTAATTATTTCCAAGTTGACCCCTAAAAATCCTTTATCTGGTTCCCACGCTGGCACGCTCCTCGTTATACAAAAGCATTTAAATATTTGATTTAAATGGTTTTTTTTAGGTGGGTAGAGCGAACGCTCCACCCACCGATCCGCAAAAAATGGTGGGTTTCACTCTACCCACCCGACTTTTGACGATTTTTGACTGATGTATAACGATGAGCGCGTGGGAACTAGATAAAATCATAAAGTTACAGGATTTAAGCGAAAGTACAGTTATAAATTAGCAATTATTCATTGCTCAAAACCACTTTGATTTTTGCTATGTTGGAGCTTAGTACCAAGAAGCTGTCCGTCATAGGGTTCTTACCTTCCTCGGCATACACCGCATAGAAGGTATAATCCCCGCCCAAACCTGGTAAAACTTCAAACTTGAGGACTCGATGCGTCGTTTGCGTCGTGTCTAAAGACGATCTAAAGGGTTGAGGACTCAAGCTGAATGGGTTAAAAGCCAGCTCCGTCATAAAAAGCAAATCACCATTGGGCATTTTAATAACTACCCACAAATCGACACGGTGAAAGCGGCTTACTTGTAGATTTTCCACTAAATCAATCACGACTGTTTCACCAACGTGATAAAGTGGTTGAAGCTCACTGAAGTACAGGCCAGCTGGGATACTACTTGTGGGTGAAATACTAGGACAATCAGGACAAGTAGGACAATCAGAGCCTTCACCATCTAGCGGCTCATCAACACATTCATCGCCACAGGCGGGATCAACGTAAAAAGAAGCACTATCAAATCCAATTCCTTTGTAACCACCGTAGCTATCAGTAAATCGAAATGACAAAGTTATTGTTCTTGTTCCTGTGGGTATTGTTCCCAATAATGATTCTTGATGCCAATCATAGGGTGCATCAGTGCAAGCTACTTTACCAGTCGTATTTTCACTTAAAAACCCCCCTTGCTCCTCAAAATATTGGACGCTTAGTTCACATTCGGAAGAAGTTCTTTCCGATGACATCCATCCCCCCACCTTGATTTGGGCATTGCCCGTATCAATATCAGAAGCATAAGTAGAAACATCTACGGTTTGAGCCACTCTTCCAGTCTCCTTATATCTATTAAAAAAAAAAGCATAAGTTCCTGCATGAGGATACAAGTTTTCCTTCTGGGTATCTACATCAAAATTACTAACGCTCCACCCAGAAGCATCTCCTTTTTCAGCACCAGAATTAAGCAATAAATTTGGCGACAACTCAGCAAACGCTGAATTGGCAAACATCAATGTCATAGGTACAGCCATTAACGCTGTAGTTAGTTTTTTCATGGTATATCCTCTTTTTCAAAATGGAAAAAAAACAATAACATCAATATACTGTATTTTCGCCAATTTGTTTAATCTGGTTACCACGCGCCAGCGTGGTAACTAGAAAACGTGCATAAAATAACTTCGACAATGTTGCATCAAACCTGACAGGTTTAGTTTTTTGAAAAAACTCGGTTTCTTAGCTTGAATAAAATACATGAAAATTTATGATTCGGTACTTTATCATAACTATGAATATAGACTAAAAATTTAAAAATAGTAACTATTCAGCCTTGAAATGCGAATTAAGAGTTGAAATTGGAGTTCGAGGTTTAATTTTTTTGAAGTTTTAACTCTACTATTCCAAAGCTAAAGCGTTGAACTCCAATCAGAGCCAAAGCGTTGAACTCCAATTAGAGCCAAAGCTGAAGCGTTGAACTCCAATTTCAACATTCGCATTTTAAAAATTAATTTGATTAACGCTAGTAGCAGTAGGGTGGGCAAAGTCTTTTTCTTGCCCACCATAATCATAAAACCCTTTTGATCGCATTCTCACTTTTTGTTAATTGTCACCACCCCAATGTTATACTGATGAAACTGATGTGACGCACTATTATGTTTCCAAGAGGTTTAAGCGATTTTTTGAAAAAATCGGATTTCTAAGCGGCGAAACGATATTTAAGAAATCCTTTGAAAAAATCGGATTTCTAAGCGGCGAAACGATGTTTAAGAAATCCTTTGAAAAAATCGGATTTCTAAGCTCGAATAGAATCGCTTTGCGTAACATCAGTGATGAAAGTTAAATTTTCGGTTTCGAGGTTTTAGTTTTTTTCAAAAAACTAAAACCTCGAAAACTGATAGGAAAAAATTAGCAGTTGTACTCAAAGAAATTATTAGCGGGATTATTAAAATGAATGAAAACTTTATAACAGAAATTGAAATTAAGAATTTTAAGTGTTTTGAAGATTTTAAAGCGAATGGGTTTAAAAGGGTTAACCTTATTGGTGGAAAAAATAATGTGGGAAAAACCGCTTTGATGGAAGCGTGTTATATCAATTTGAATGTGGATGAGGATAATTATATTAAAGCGATTTTACAAATTATTAGACAAAGAGATAATTTTTTTGTTCAAAATAATTTTGCGAGTGTCTATAAATTATTAAAAATGACTTTTTTCTATCAAACGACATTGTCGAAGCAATATCAAAAAAATTTAACACATACTATTAATTCAAATGTAAACCAAACCCATTTCACATTTCAGGAAAAATTGGCTTCAACTACAATAGGATACAGGATAAATAACCATGATTTTTCTAAGAGTATAGAGGTTAATCATTTTAAAGAAATGATAATGAATGATGGTAATGCTCCTTACCTTAATATCAATAATCAGATCAAATCAATTAGAACGATGGGCTTGTCGGATGAAGCCATAGTGGAATATTACTCAGCTTTACAGAGAATAGAGAAAGAAAGTTTTTTAGATCGAGAATTAAAGAAATTTGACGATGAGATAATTCATTTTAAGATAATCAATAATTCTCCTGAAGTGAATACGAAGTCATCAGGTTATGTTTCATTATCTCAGTTTGGAGAGGGCATTAAGCATTTTATAAACATAATAATCTCTCTTTACGTTTCTGAAAATGGCTGTTTATTTATTGACGAAATTGAAAATGGAATTCACTACACTCAGCTAGATAGATTATGGGAGATCATTTTAACGCTTTCAGAAGAGTTAAATTGCCAAGTTTTTGCGACAACGCATTCTAAAGATTGCATTGAATCTTATTATAAAGTTTCTAAAAAAATAGCCGCAAAAGATATTGCTTATGTCATATTGACACGATTGAAAAGTGGTAAGATATATGCTGGTCTATATGATTATGAATTGTTGGAAAATGGTATAGAACAAGATCATGAGGTAAGGTAATGTCTGAAGTGGCGATTTTACATGAAGGAAATGCAAAGAAAACCAATGATAATGCGCTCCTAAAACTTTTGATGGATGAATTGGGTTTAGATACTGGAAAAGTGAAATTTTTTGGTATGAGGAGCAAAAGTTGTTTTTTTGAATTAGAAAATAAGAATTATAAAGAGCTAAAAATCTATATAGATTGCGAGAAAGTTAATAAGATTCTGTTTGTTGTCGATGCCGATTATGAACCTAATGATAAAAAATACGGTGGGTATCAAAATACCAAAAATGCGTTAAAAAATATCATTGAGGAATTAGGATTTACTGATTATTCAGATATTTATATTGTTTGTGATCCGGAAACGAAAGAGGGATATTTAGAGTCATTCATACTTTCTACCATTCCTGAAAAACATAAAAATTGTCTCCAAGATTTCTTATCTTGTTCAGAATTTAAATCAAAAGATAATGATAAAAGCATTTTAAATCAAATATATAAAATAGCATACCCTAACAAACCTT
>JAOZSV010000094.1:16322-19145 GCA_029939505.1 Thiotrichaceae bacterium
CACTATTCCAAAGCTAAAGCGTTGAACTCCAATTTTAACTCTTAATTCGCCTTTTAAAAATTAATTTGATTAACGCTAGTAATCGCCAAAATCACACCTGTAATAATCACGCCTATCACGCCACCTATCACTAAAATCGCCGCAGGTTCGATCAATAACAAAAATCGTTTCATCCGTACCTGCCCGCTTTCTTCCAATAATTTTGCCAATGAACGCAACATGCGCGGCAATTTTCCCGCACGCTCACCTGCCCTAATCAGATTATGCCCTGTCGCTGTTAAAGCATCATTTTCCTGTAAGGCTTGCGATAAACTTGTACCTGCCTTCACCGCTTTATTCACTTGTTTCAATCTCGCGTTAAGACTAGGTAGTTTTACCCCTTCATTCGCTAATTCAAGCGCACCTAATAAAGAGACGCGATTTTCCAATAAAGTACTCATCATCGCCGCCCATCGTGCGGTTTCAGATTCAATGATCCAAACGCCAAAAAGGGGTAATTTCGCGCTCACATCTTTAAACTTAGCGCGTAAAATAGGCTGACTAAAAAGATAAGCCGTTATAATTGCTAACACCATCACCACCCCGGCAATCCATTCAAAATAGGTATTAAAAAACATCCCTGTATTCAAAACAAATTTAGCCAATAAAGGAATATCATCAGTGCGATTTTTAAGTATGCCCGCAAAGCGAGGCACAACAATCGTAAAAATCATCAAAACCGCCGCAACCCCAGAAAGGATTAATATGACAGGATAAATCATCGCATTACGCATTTCATTAGCGACTCGCGCTTCATATTCCATCTGCGCAACCCCATCACGCAATGCCATCGCGACTTGCCCTGTCAACTCCCCCGCTTCAACTAACTGCGTCATATACCAAGGCAACTTCAATGGACATTCTCGCAAAGCAACTGAAAATGCGGTCCCTTGACGTAATTGACTCGCCATGTCAGAAAACGTTTGAGTTACAAAAGGGTGATGTGAAGAATTAGCAAGAGATTCCACAGCATCTATCAGGGCAACACTCGATTCCAATAGGGTAGCCAATTCATGTAAAACGATTAAAATATCACGTTGTTTGGGTTTACCTGCTTTTCGACGGCTACTTTTTTTCCCTAAAGCGGAGAGAGATAAAGGAGTCAATCCACGTCGCCCTAATTGGCGAAAAGCCTCTCTCTCAGTATCAGCAGTTAAAATACCGCTGACTTCTTGCTTTTGATTATCAATGGCTTGATAGGAGTAACGCATAATGATTAATGGTGAATTATGAATAGTGAATAAATAAAAATAGTTGGGTTTTTGACCAAAAAACGAGGTTTAAGAAATCCGATTTTTTCCAAAAATCGGATTTCTAAGCTCAAAAACGAATAGTGGGATAGGTTCGTGAATTATGAATGGTTTCGAGGCGAAAGTTTTTTTAAAGAAAAAACTTTCGCCTCGAATTATGAATAATTATCTAATTTTTATCTTTAAACGATTGATTTAAGTCACAATTCACCATTAACCATTAACCATTAATAATTGCTTCCAAATATTTTTCAGCGTCTAATGCAGCCATACAGCCATGCCCCGCTGAAGTAATCGCCTGACGATAAACATGATCACAAACATCTCCCGCCGCAAACACGCCTGGCACACTTGTCGCTTGTGCGCCACCATCATTACCTGTTTTGACTACAATGTAGCCATTATTCATCTCTAACTGATCCACAAACAGATTAGTATTCGGTTTATGACCAATTGCAATAAAAAGACCATACAAATCAATATCTTGAGTGCTACCATTCTGTACGTTTTTAATCCGCATACCCGTTACACCACTATTATCACCTAGCACTTCATCAAGTACATGATTCCAAGCAACAGTCACTTTACCCTCTTTTTCCTTTTCCAGCAGTTTATTAGCCAAAATCTTCTCAGAACGGAAGGCATCGCGTCGATGAACGATGGTAACGTGTGAGGCAATATTGGAGAGATAAAGGGCCTCTTCCACCGCCGTATTACCACCACCAATCACCGCCACTTTTTTATCACGATAGAAAAACCCATCACAAGTGGCGCAAGCTGATACACCTTTACCCTTAAAGGCTTGTTCAGACGGCAAACCTAAATATTGTGCAGAAGCCCCTGTTGCAATAACCAAAGCATCACAAGAATATTGACCCGAATCCCCTGTTAAATTAAACGGACGCTGTTTTAAATCAACTGCCTTAATATGGTCAAAAACGATTTCAGTATCAAAACGCTCTGCATGTTTACGCATCCGCTCCATTAAATCAGGGCCTTGCACCCCTTGATGATCACCAGGCCAATTATCAACATCTGTCGTTGTCGTTAACTGCCCGCCCTGTTCAAAGCCAGTAACCAGAACAGGATTAAGATTGGCACGAGCAGCATACACTGCTGATGTATATCCGGCAGGGCCTGAACCAAGTATTAAAAGGCGACAATGTTTAATTTCACTCATTGATTGCTCCAACTATTCATAAAGTTATCGAAAAGGATTTTCAAAATTTCAAAATTTCAAAAAATAATCTAATTGAAATTCAATCTCCAAAGGATAATAATACCTAAAAAGTGATTTGGAGTCCATTCGAGGCTAAAGTTTTTCTTCAAAAAACTTTAGCCTCGAATGCTTTAGAATTTTTTTTGAGTTCAACGCTTTTGTTTTTTTTGGAATCCAACGCTTTAGTTTTGTTTGTGGGAACAAAAAAATAGGTGTAAAAAATGCGAAGTTTTTCCTCTTATGGAGCAATCTATTCGATCTTAGAAATCCGATTTTTGAAAAAATCGGATTTCTTAAACCTCGTTTCGCCGCTTA
>JAOZSV010000285.1 GCA_029939505.1 Thiotrichaceae bacterium
GTTTCAACCCCGAAGGGGTTAAACATGAATAGCCACCGATGAAATCGGTGGAACTATTTTTTGCCTAATGCCAATAATAACATTATACTTCCTATTGTTCCTAGTACAATGCCTAATATCAGCAGGTTCAGATTAAAAAATCCATATATTTTCAATGAGATAATGATACTGGAGCTAATGATTAAGGCGCTACCAATCAGTATCCATAAGAGACGTTCATACCATCGTTGTGTTTCTTTGCGTAAGAGGGTTAATTCATGGCTAATGCGTTTGATATGCGCTGATTCTTCTTGTCGTTGAACGAGCACTTCATGGATTAGCATCGGAAATTCAGGTAAATTTTCAGCCCATAACGGTAAATTAGTACGGATGCCTTTGAGAAAGGCGCGTAGCCCTATCCGTTCATCCATCCATCTTTCTAAAAAGGGTTTAGCCGTTTGCCATAAATCTAAATCGGGGTAGAGTTGCCGCCCTAAACCTTCAATATTGAGTAGAGTTTTTTGTAGCAAAACTAATTGGGGTTGCACTTCCATATTAAAACGCCGCGCTGTTTGAAAAAGGCGCAATAATACCATCCCAAAAGAGATTTCTTTTAAAGGTTTGTCGAAAATGGGTTCGCAAACGCTACGGATAGCTCCTTCAAATTCTTCTATCCGTGTGCCAGGGGGTACCCATTCTGAATGAACATGTAATTCTGCTACCTTGTGATAGTCTCGGCGAAAAAATGCGAGAAAATTGGCTGCTAAATAATGTTGATCTTCTGTGCTGAGTGTACCCATGATACCAAAATCGACGGCAATATAAGAGGGACGATTTGGGTGACGAGTATCGACAAAAATATTGCCTGGGTGCATGTCCGCATGAAAAAAGTTATCTCTGAAGACTTGGGTGAAAAAAATCTCTACGCCAATGTCGGCTAGATATTTTAAATTGACATTTTGACGTTTTAAAGTCGCTATGTCGCTGACAGGGATACCACTCACACGTTCCATCACCATGATATTTGATAGCGTGTAATCCCATTCTATTTCAGGCACATAGAGCAAATCAGAGTCTTTAAAGTTGCGTCTGAGTTGGGTGGCATTGGCTGCTTCTCGTATTAAATCTAATTCATCGTAAAGTGTTTTTTCAAATTCAGCGACGACTTCTAAGGGGCGTAGGCGACGTCCATCTTTCCAGTAACGTTGCGCCAGTTCTGCGAATAAGTAAAGTAATTCAATGTCTTTACGAATACTGGATTTAATGCCTGGGCGTAATACTTTGACGACGACTTTGCGCCCATTATGCAAACGGGCTGCATGAACTTGGGCAACAGAGGCGGCTGCAGTATGAGTAATCTCAAAGGCGGCAAAGACTTCATCTATGGGACGCGCATAAGATTTTTCAAGAATTTTGCGGACTTCCTCGCCACTAAAGGGAGCGACTTTGTCTTGTAATTTTGCCAATTCTAAAGCAATATCATCAGGCAATAAGTCGCTGCGGGTGGAGAGAATTTGACCAAATTTGACAAAAATGGGTCCCAGTTCTTCTAAGGCAAGCTGAATTCGCATACCCCGGGTGAGATGTTTAGGGCGTAACCAATAACCAGGTACGAAGTAAGCTAATAAGCGCAGTGGACGGAAAATTTTGGAAGAGAGTAATAATTCATCAAGTCCATAACGCACAATAATACGGTAAATGGTTAGCAGACGTATGATCTGGCGGATAATTTTCATGTTAATCGTTGCACCCGTTGTTCTGAACGTTCAAGATCATGACGGTGATTGAATTTATCAACTGTGAGATTTCTCTGATTGAGGTAAAGAATCAGCTTGAGGTAAGGGAATTGTGGCTTCATCGTGTATGACAACAATCGTACCTGCTATTTTGTCATGCCAGCCTTGTTTACGTTTGTCTATTATGATCCATAAGAATCCTAATAAAAAAAATAGGAGGGAAATCAAATAGCCTATACAACGCAGTAGTGTTTGTTTAGGTGTGATGGCTAAACCGCTATGGGCATCGACAATTTGGCAATCTAATAATAACTTGCCTGGTGTTGCCCCATATCCAATCCAGAATAAAATGAGCAGCATGATAGGCAAAACAGCATTTATCAAAAATGCTTGCCATAAATGTTTGGTAAAGAGCATTTGCCATTCTCCTTGTTGTATCATTTTGCTAATATCTCCCTGTATATCAGCATTCTGATGCCCATAAATCATATAAGACAATAGCAATAATAGGGGTAGCATCCATAGCAGATCAATTAAGATAGCAGTTGCACGTCGCCAAAATCCGGCATATTCGGTTAGTGATGTAATCATATTCGTTCTCCCGTTTTCAGTTCTCAGTTTTCAATGACTTCGTTTTACAGTTTATATCCTCTATGCACCGCGACAATTCCCCCACTTAAATTGTGATAATCACAACGCTCAAAACCTGCATTTTGCATCATTTCAAGAAAAGTGTCTTGATTGGGGTGCATACGAATGGATTCTGCTAAATAGCGGTAACTTTCAGCATCTTTAAGCATTAATTGACCTAATAGGGGTAATACTTTAAAGGAGTAAAGGTCATATAAAGGTTTTAGGGGGCGGACTTTCAATTCTGAAAATTCCAGAATGAGGGCGCATCCACCAGGTTTTAATACCCGTCGTATTGAACGGATAGCGGCTTCTTTATCACTGACATTACGCAGTCCAAATGCCATCGTAATTATATCAAAACTATTGTCGGCAAAGGGTAAAGATTCTGCATCGACTTGTGTATAGTTGACTAATATGCCTTGATTGAGTAGGCGATCACGCCCGACTTGTAGCATGGCGGCATTAATATCCGCTAAAACAACTTGACCTTCTTTGCCGACTAATCTGGCAAACTTTGCGGCTAAATCGCCTGTACCTCCTGCTAAATCCAGGACTTTTTGTCCACGCCGTACCCCTGATAATTGAATGGTAAAGCGTTTCCATAGGCGATGAATCCCACAAGACATGAGATCATTCATTAAGTCGTAGCGGGTTGCCACTGAATCAAATACTTGTGCGACGCGCTGGACTTTTTCTTCATAAGGGATTTTGGTAAAACCAAAATGGGTTGTGTTTTCAGTCATTAGTTTTTTTTAGTGAGTTGTAGCATTACGTTATTATCTATAATGAATAGGAATAAGTCAATTTTTAAATTCGATGTTCAAGTTTTTTGAAGAAAAACTTGAACATCGAATACTAAATTTCCCCAATCCGTTTTTTGAGAAAGTAAATCACTATTTGGCAATATTCGAGATATTTTCCTTTTGCATTTTTACTTTCGAGGCTAAAGTTTTTTGAAGAAAAACTTTAGCCTCGAACATATTTCTGAATCATTTTTTTAATATCTTGCTTTTTCCATTCTCCCCGTTGTTTACGGTTTAATTGATCAATCACTGCTTTTAGTGTTTGTTTACGATTACTCACCAAAACAGGAGAATTTAAATTGAGGGTTTCTTCCAAATCTTCTCTGATTGCAGAGTCAAGATTATCAAAATTGATTTCTCCATTAGAACGATATTTGATATATTGTTCGCAGTTTTGGTTTTTATCCGCAGGGTTGATAGTTATTTCATATTCAATATTTTTCTCTGTTTGCCTTTGTTCGTAATAGCCTTTTCTTGTATCACAATGTTGTTTTTCTGGTGGATATCCTTCATTTCCTTTACAAGCTGCGAACAAATTTTGATAGTCAAATTTTGACTTTGGATGTTTACTTTGTGCCTTTCTATGTTCTATTTTCGTGTTTGCCTCATTAATTCGCTGTATACAATAACAACAAATATAGCCCTGTTCTTCCAATAAATATTTTCTCAGTTCCTTTTTTGCGGCTTGAGGAAATTCTTCATCGAAAATATCTTTTCTAAAATAATCTTCTTTTTTCAATCCAGCACGAAATTGACGTAAAGAAGCAGGTTCTGATTCTGATTTTTTGTCGATATGTTTCATCATTAGACCTCTTTTCTAAATAGAATTAATCATTTAAATTCAATGATTTATAAAAAATCATGACTATTTTATAAATGAATCTTATAAAATGAATGTTTTATTCTAAAATAAAATTTAATTTATAGAGCCTCTTCTCTTGCAAGAGGCTCATAGAAAAGAAGTCTATTCATCATCCATAAAGTTAATCAGTGAATTTCCATAGACAATATCAGGATCATTAGAACCGACAACTTCTGATAATTGGGTTAATAATTTTTCAGCCTCTTTTAAATGATCATCATCAATCAATTCGTAAACTTTATCAAATTGTTGTTGCATTTCGTCAGGGCGTTGTTTAACACCCATTAATTCGTACAAAATAGAATTGTTATCTCTACCAAAAGTATGTGGTGTTATCTTGACGGGTTGAAAATCTTCCAAAATAATCACTTTTTCGTGTGATATATTGCTTAATACCAGCGGAGAGTGAATCGTCACAATAAATTGACAATTTGGGAACGTTTTTTGTAATTGAGGAACCAACGCTCTTTGCCAGCGAGGGTGCAGGTGCAAATCAACTTCATCAATTAATACGACTCCATTTCCCATTAATGGATTTTCTCTATGGGGATTGGCAATGGCTAAACGACGCGCTAAATCGGCTACTAGGGCTAACAGCGTTTTTTCCCCTGATGAGAGTTGATTAATATTTAAAGGCGTTTCACCTTTACAAATCATCATTTCGAGGTTTAAGTTTTTCTTCAAAAAACTTAAACCTCGAAACCATTAGGATTGTTGAGCCAATTAATAGATAATTTGTCGAATTGGTTATGCTCATCACTCAATATGTTATAAATGGCATCGCGCACGGCATCAAGCGTTTTATTTTCACCGATTTGTTTTTCAATGTTTTCTTGCCATTTATACCAGTTAAAGAAATTGACAAAATCGAAGGATTTTTTATCTAACGCACCTTCGTAAGCACTAAAAATATTGGTTGTAAAATTATCGCTCGCATTTTTGAAATCAATTGAGTTGACTGGCGCGTTGCTGGCGGGGTAATAAACGATTAGTGGTAAATTAACTCTATTTTCAGTGGTTTTTCTCTCATAGAATAGCTGTTGAGTAACAGATTCAATAGACAATATTTCATCAAGAAAAAGATAATCATTATTCCTATTTAACCCAGCTTCCCAATATAATTCTTCATTTCCTAAAAATAGGGATATGCGATTAGTTGTTTTAACGCTTTCTTGTCTAAGTTCTAATGAGTGAAATAATTCTTTGAAATTTTCAGCTTTAAAAGTTTGATACTGTATACATTCTTTTAAAATGGTTAATAACAAAGCGAGGCAATCTAAAACCGCCGTTTTCCCTGCCCCATTTTCTCCTATTAAAACCGTGATATCGGATTGAAATTCTAGTTCAATATTTTCAAAGCCTCTAAAATTTTCTATAGAGACTTTTTTAATTTTGATTTCAGGTTGGATTATTTCAGGTTTATTCATTATTTTTTACCATAAGGAATGAAAATTTAATAAAACACTTTCGAGGTTTTAGTTTTTCTTCAAAAAACTAAAACCTCGAAAACTAAACCTGTCAGGTTTGAGGTTCTTGCAAAACTCTGAACACACGAGGTTTAAGAAATCCGATTTTTTTTCAAAAATCGGATTTCTTAGCCGCTACGGGTTACCCAACCAGTACTTCAAATCCTTTTTGTTCAACTAAATTTAATAATTTAAGTG
>JAOZSV010000447.1 GCA_029939505.1 Thiotrichaceae bacterium
CTAAAACTCAACAGCTAATTGCAAAATCACCTGATTAGCGTCTTCACCCGTTCCACCATCGCTTACAGCGTAATCTTCATCAAAGGCGTATTCTAAAGAAACGGTAGTATTTTTGAAAATGCCCGCTGACAGAACGCCTAAGTAGCGTTTTTCAGGCAAGCCCAAAGCGACACTTTCATCAGTCCCTTGATAGCCCAAAGCAAATGTCATCTCCTGAGCAGCTATATTAAAACTATAAGCCAATTCCGCATTCCAAGCTTTCGGTTCAGCACCATTGCCATTAAAAGCAAGATGATTCGCATCAAATTCGTCCAATGCTGTGACATATTCGCCAATCAGTTTCACAGAACCGACATTAAGAATCAGATACGCGCTCAAACCACCAACATAATCATAATTGACGAGATTAACCACATCATCTCCCCCCAGCGCGTCTGTCAAACCGTCGGAGTCACCAATATCATTGATGTAACCTATACCTAAATCAATTCCGCCCCGTTCACTTTCTTGGGCAAAACCGACATGAGCACCATAGTGATCAATTTTATTCTCGCTGCTATCTTGAGTTGAACCATTGAAGGCATAGACTGATCCGTAAAGGCTACCCATATCAAAACCCAGTTGAGCGGCTTTTTCCCGCGCCTCACCCAATTCTAAAGTAAGCGGATCGGAAATCATATTCGACTCAAAATTGCCAAAAGGGACATACAACTGCCCTGCTGCAAGGTAAACAGGCGATATTTCCAAATTACCCAAAGTAATAATAGCCTCATCTATTTCCAACGGTGTGGCACCTTCTTCATAAAGAAAGGCAATCTGAGCTTTTGCCCACCTATGTACCTGAGCTTCAATCCCCACGCCCAATTCATCTACCACAAAATCACTGGAATCGATGTCATTATAATCTTGATAAAACTGAGCTTCAATTTGAACCAAACCAGTGACAGTAACACCAGAAAGCCAATCATTTTCTTCAGCGTGCGACAGATTAGGAGTCACTAATCCGACAAAACTGGCTGCAATTGCATTTTGGATAAAAAATGTTTTCAACTTAATTTCCTATGGGTTAAAATAATAAAATGTAAATGATAACTATTCTCATTTGAAATGTCAAATATTTGAAATATTAATGCGAATTAAGAGTTAAAAATTTCAACTCTTAATTCGCATTATTAAATCACTTCATTAGGATGAAAAATCAATTCGAGGCTAATTGTTTTTTGAAGTTTTAACCTCGAAAAGAAAATTTATTCTACCCACTCGTAAATTTCCAAATGAGAAGGATCACACTGACAACATCCTTTTTGACAAGTATTCCCTTCAAGATGTGTGACTTTGCCCTTGCGTATCCAATGTACCAACATCCCTTTCATCGCATCAGGTGCCACATCAAAATGGTGAGCCATATCTATCAAAGAGGCTCTTTTATTTTTAATAAGATAAGATTTAAGTTCGGAAAGAATCATGGTTTTCATTCCAATTCAATTTAGAAGGTATCAAACCTGTCAGGTTTCTAAAAACCTGACAGGTTTAGGCCATTTTTTTTTTGATGACATCTCAAACTATAACAGTATATGTTAATATAGCAATTTCAGCGACAAGTGTCTTCTGTTGCTCTCAACCCTTTTTTTATCTCACAATTAAGATACTTGCTCTAAAACTTTAAGTCAAAAGAAATTTTGTTTTTCGATATTTATCATGCGAATTAAGAATTGAAATTGGAGT
>JAOZSV010000448.1 GCA_029939505.1 Thiotrichaceae bacterium
CCATTTCCAAAGCTGAAGCGTTGGACTCCATTTCCAAAGCTGAAGCGTTGGACTCAAAAAAAAAAGGTAACTACTCAGCCTTGAGATAAATTTTAAGACTGACTCAGCTAAAT
Source organism: Thiotrichaceae bacterium (assembly GCA_029939505.1). Taxonomy (GTDB): domain Bacteria; phylum Pseudomonadota; class Gammaproteobacteria; order Beggiatoales; family Beggiatoaceae; genus QNES01. The sequence goes on from JAOZSV010000448.1 coordinate 114, forward strand.
TCATTTTGAGGTTTTTTGAAGAATTAAACCTCGAAATAAGTCTGCTTTGAAATCAATTTCTATAGGAAAAGTTTTATAAAGTAAATTAAAGACTAATGCCGCACATTGGTCAAAATCATCTCGATTATTTCTACTCATGGCGTTTTTTATAAATGGCTCATTCTCAGTTAAAAAAATTACCACATTTATTGTGTCTATTAGATTTTCAGGGCAATATTAAGCAAGTAAATAATTCCGCTTGGCAACCATTAGGTATTATGGTTGAATATTTATTAATCACGAAATTCACGCATTGGATACATCCTGATGATTTTGCACAGACTCAAAAGGCATTGTCGGCACTGTCTTCCGGAAAAAGTGAGCGAGTGGTGTTTGAAAGTCGTTTGCGTGATGTTAAGGGAAAATACCAGCGTTTTTTCTGGGTAGCAACAGTTTCGTCTATCGAACAGTTAATTTATGTCGCAGGTTTAAAGATTAACACACCAGAAGATTCCCCTTTACCTATTCTTTCTCAAAATGCTTCTTCCAAACTGCATGATTTACAATCAGTGATTTGGGCAACGACAAGTGACGCTATCTTAGTCACGGATACTCACTTACGCATCGTTAAAGCGAATCCAACCTGTGCATCCTTCATGGGCTATACTCCAAAGGAATTAATTGGTCAATCACTTCATAATTTCAACAGTGGAAAACAGAATATCGTATTTTATCAAGAGATAATAAAAATAATGGAGCAACAGGGGCATTGGCAAGGCTGTGTTTGGCAGCGTCATAAAAATCAAGCCGTATATACTTGTCAGTTGAAACTCAAAGTTTATGATAAAGAGGCAGAAGTCGCGCATCAATATGTTGCCCTATTAAGTGACAAACAAACGAGAAATTCGATTTGTTTTGATCTATTAACTGAATTACCCACTCGTCAATTATTTCATCACGAATTGCACAAAACCCTTGCAATGGCACAACGTCATCATAAATTTTTTGCCATCTTACTCATTGGATTAGACAAAATGCCTCTTCTTAATGCAAAATATGGTTGCGTTGTCGGTGATCAACTTTTATGTGCGATAGGGCAACATTTAAAAACCTCAGTACGCGATAGTGATAGAGTAGCCCGTTATGATGGAGATAAGTTTAGTGTGAATTTGGAGGAAATTGCGAAACCTCAAGATGCCAGTTTAGTTGCTCAGATTATCCTATTCAAATTGACGCAGGCTTTTATTTTAGAAAAACAGAATATAGCCAGTTCCATTAGCATTGGTATTGTCGTCTATCCAGAAGATGCGACTCAGGTTGATTCTTTACTCGCATTGGCGGAAAAAGCCTTGCAGAAAGCTCAACAACAGGGAGGTAATCAATGTTATTTTTCTAACCCTGTTTTGCAAGAACGATATAGATGAACCTATCCCTTAATACTTAACCTAAACACAATATAACTACAAGGATTAAACAATAACTACAAGGATTATTTATAAAAAAGGATAATCACTCTGAGCCTCTTGCAAAACTCTTCGCAAGAAATCCGATTTTTTCAAAAATCGGATTTCTTAAACATTGCGTGTGTTTCTTAGAAATCCGATTTTTTCAAAAATCGGATTTCTTAAAC
>JAOZSV010000095.1 GCA_029939505.1 Thiotrichaceae bacterium
ATCTGTGCATTGGCAAAAATTCAATAGATTTATTTTATGTTCTGCAAGCATAAGTTTAAATTCATCTTTTTCACATCCCGCAATATGAGCTGCGTCTGTGATGTTACCTCTAACCATACGCAATACGCGGTTTAAATAATAACGGTTAAATTCTTGACGCGCTTGTGCAAGCGTTTGAAATTTATTTTCACTTTCACATAATGCCTGTTTTACCAATGATGCAGGAATCAAGGGAGAAGGTGATAATACACAACAATGTTCTATAACGTTTTGCAGTTGTCGTACATTCCCTGGCCAAGGTAATGATTTCATGTATTCCAAAGCATCGGGAGAAAAGCGTATTGGTTCTACATTCTCTTTTTTTGCTTGTTCAATCAAAAAATGATCTATTAATAATGGTATATCTTCACCACGTTCCGCTAAGGTGGGTATGTATAAGGGTATCACATTGAGTCTATAATATAAATCTTCCCGAAATTCGCCACGTTTTACTATTATTTCTAAATCTTGGAGAGTTGCCGATATAATCCGTACATCAACATCTATGTTGTGAACGGCACCAACAGGTTTTATTTTACCATCTTGTAATACTCGTAAGAGTTTGACTTGTAAAGAAGGCGACATATCACCAACTTCATCTAAAAACAATGTTCCCCCATTGGCTGCTTGAAATAACCCTAAATTTTTTCGTACTGCACCTGTAAAAGCACCTTTTTCGTGTCCAAATAACTCAGATTCTAACAATTGTTCAGATAATGCCCCGCAATTAATGGCCATAAAAACTTCATCACTACGATTGCTGCTTTGGTGAATTGCGTGAGCTAATAGTTCTTTACCTGTGCCAGTTGCACCACCAATAAATACGTTGCTACGGGTTTTTGCGACACGCTGTGCCAATTTTAACAAATTGGCCATAATAGTGCTTTGGTGGATAATTTCTGGGGCAAATTCAGTTTCAATCTCGCTTGTTCGTATAAAACTGAGAGCAGACTTGACACAGCGAAATAATTCATCTGGTTCAACAGGTTTAGTTAAAAACTCAAAGACCCCTTGATGGGTGGCACAAACTGCGTCGGAAATCTGGGCAGTACCACTTAGCATAATCACAGGTAAAATAGAGTTATACTTTTGAATTTCATTAAGCAGGGCAATGCCGTCCATGTCTTCCATGCGTAAATCCGTGATCACCAGATCAGGCTGAAAAGTGGGTAAGTTTCTAACAGCATCGCTACCGCTTTCTTCTGTCTTAACTTCGTAGCCCTTTTCTTCCAACCATGCAGTTATCATCGTTAGTATGACAGAATCATCATCAACTAACAAAATTCGTGGGGAGCGGGTTTTCTCAGACGACTTTTTATTAAACATAATATTTAGAAAAATGTGGATTAAGTGTTGATATGAATTTTTCTTACTTATTGAAAGGATGCCCTTAATTAAATTCGTATAATATGGCTATTTTTTAATACTGAATTAGGCGTATTCAATTTCACATAAGCCTTTTGAAATTTATTCAATTTTATTAACAGCAATAATCACACCAATTTTTTTAAACTTGATGTTAAGGTTAGTTAATTAGAATATTCTAATTTTCTTATATTAAGAATGAAATGATCGAAAAAATCGTTCTAAAACACTTTAAAATTCACGTAATTGCTCACCCCTTTGATAAAAGTGAAAAAAACGATTCTATAGAGGTTCAGATAAATCACTTCTAAAAACCTGACTGGTTTTGGAAACCTGTCAGGTTTGGTGTGCGATCGAGGCGAAAGTTTTTTGAAGAAAAACTTTCGCCTCGATCATTATTTATTTGAAAAACTATAATATAACTGATGTTACGCAAAGCTATTCTATTCGAGCTTAGAAATCCGATTTTTTCAAAAATCGGATTTCTTAAACATCGTTTCGCCGCTTAGAAATCCTTTGAAAAAATCGCTTAAACATCTTGGAAACATAGTGCGTAACATCAGTAATATAATTTGATGAGCAAGTGTTTTTTAAAGCCAAAGCCTAACTACAAGGATTGTATATAAAAAAGGATTTCAAGCAAGTACAACCACGCTCTAATCCATTCGAGGTTCAAGTTTTTTGAAGAAAAACTTGAACCTCGAATATTATATACAATCCTTGTAGTTATTGTCTTTAGTAAAAAACTTGAACATCAAGTATAATATTTAGCGTTCACGTAACGCTTGCTCTTGTGCTTTTTTAATCGGTTTAAGTAAATAATCAAGTAAACTTTTTTTACCCGTTAAAATATCCACGTTCACAGTCATCCCTGCTATAATGGGCAAAGGTGAATCATTGCTTCCCAAAGAATTGCGTTCCGTGCGTAGTCGAATGAGAAAAAATGCTTCTCCGCGTTCATTGATGATTGTATCCGCACTGATATGTTCGAGAGAGGCTTTTAATCCACCAAATTTTGAGAAATCATAAGCAGTCAATTTGATCATCGCCGTTTTACCAGGGTGCAAAAATGCAATGTCGGAAGGGCGAATTTGTGCTTCAATAAGTAAAGTATCTTCTAGGGGAACTATTTCCACTAAATCCATGCCGGGTTGAACGACTCCGCCGATGGTGGTGACTTTGATCCGTTTTATCGTACCTTTAACCGGTGAGCGAACTGCGGTACGTATCACCCGATCTTTGAGGGCAGGTTTAGATTCAGAGAGACGGGATAATTCTGCTTGGATTTCGTTGAGTTCAGATAAAGCACGGGTGCGAAAGTTCACTTTGATTTCTTCAATTTTGTGATTCGCCTCAATAATGGAAGATTCAGCACGCGGAATACTTAGGCGGGTACTTTCAAATTCAACTTTAATTGCACTGGCTTCACGTTGTAAACGCAATAATTCAACTTCAGATAATACCCCTTTTTTAACAAGGGGTTTAGTGATTTTTAGTTCTTTTTGTACCAGATTATAACTGTGTTGTAATTGGTGTTGTCTTGATTTTAATTCTTTAATCTCAAGTGTTATCTGATTTTTTTGCTGATTTAAAATGGCAATGCTGGCTTGTAATTCTTGTTGATGCGATTGAGCTAAGGAACGTTCATTGAGAAATAGTTCTCGTTTTGATTTTTTTAATTTTCGGGGTAATTTAAACGGTTTGCCATGGGATTCTGCTGTTAAACGCGCTTTCTTCGCTTCCATCGCCGATGAAGTGACTTGGCTTTCGCGGTAAGAAGATGCAAAGCGAGTATCATCAATCCGTAGTAATACTTGATCTTTTTTGACAATATCTCCTTCTTTAATTAAAATTTCTGAGACAATGCCGCCTTCAAGATTTTGTACGACTTGCACCTGACTCGAAGGGATTACTTTACCATAACCGCGAGTGACTTCATCAATGATAGAGTAATGTGCCCAAACGCCAGCAGTGGTAAAAAATAAGATGGTTACCCATAGAATGAGATGAGTAAAGCGGGGGGGGCGATTATGGTTTAAAAGGTATTTGTATTCTCGCATTTTCGGATTTCTCCGCTTGAAATGAGGTTTAAGAAATCCGATTTTTGAAAAAATCGGATTTCTCAGTTTGAAATCACACCAAAGTTAATCAATCATAAACAAATTTTTTGGTTCAGCAATCCAATAACCTTGCACATAATCAACATCGCTTTCTTTCAGTTTATCAAGCGTTGCTTGATTTTCAACATTTTCAGCAATCGTTTGGATTTGCATGATATGAGCTATTTCATTAATAGATTTAACCATTGCATAATCGACTTTATCATTAACGATATTTTTAATTAATGTGCCATCAATTTTTAAAAAATCGACGGGCAGAATTTTTAAATAAGCGAATGAAGCGATACCAGAACTAAAATTGTCTAGTGCGAAACGACAGCCCCGTTTTTTGAGTGCCGTCATAAAATTCAAAACGCCTGTGAGATTACTAAGCGCAGTGGTTTCTGTGATTTCAAAGCATATTTTATCTGTTGGAATTTCAGTATGATCAATACACTCTTTTACATTCTCTAAAAACAGGGGTTCATTTAATGAGTAACCGGATATATTAATGCTTGCTAAAGTCAAGTTTTCCAAATGTTTAGGATGTTCACCTAATAATTTTAATAACTTAATAATAACCCACATATCCAAAGAGGGCATTAAATTATAGCGCGTTGCCGCAGATAAAAACGCGCCTGGAGACACTAAACGGTCTTCAAAATTCATGCGTAGCAAAATTTCATAATTCTTTTCGACATGGGTGTTCTCTCGCAGAGGAATAATCGGTTGATAAAATAAAAGAAAGCCTTGATCTTTTTCAAGATTGTCGTTAATTAAAGAAACCCATTGTATATTTTGATCAGGCTGATTTCCATCATTTTCTTTATAAATATAAACGCCATTACGCCCGGCATTCTTTGCCCCATAACAAGCAGTGTCTGCCATGGCGACGATGCTTTTTGGATGAGTCATTTGAGGAGAAATGGGTACAAAACCAATACTGGCTCCTATACTAAAAACACCTTTTTCTTCTTCCTCATTTTCCCAAAAAAATCTAAAACGTTCAATGCTTTTACATAAATTGTTAGCAATATCTAAAGCGTGTTGCAAGGTGCAATTTTCAAGTAAAAGGCCAAATTCATCTCCGCCCAATCGAGCTAATGTTGATTTTCCAAAGGTGGTATGTGCATCAACTGTTTGTTGTAATATCAACGCAATATCTTTAAGCAATTGATCACCCGCTTCATGTCCACAGCTATCATTTACGATTTTAAATCGATCTAAATCAATATACAGTAAGGCATGTTCTATATTGTCATCACGCGGACTTTGTACCAACCGTTTCAATTTGGATTGAAATTCAAGCCGATTGTATAAACTGGTAAGGGCATCATGTTTCGCTTTAAAGGAAAGTTCTTTGGTCATTTTGCGCGTTTCTGTGACATTATGAAACACTAAAACGACACCGATGACATTTCCATTACGATCCTTAATTGGTGCGGCTAAATTGTCTATGGCAAACTTTTTCTTCTGTTGACGGTGAATGAGTACGTGATCATTTTCTAATTTCACCATTTTACATTCTTCCAAACTGCGCTGTATTGGAAATTCAATGGACTGCTGCGTGTATTCGTCAGTAATTGAAAAGACTTGATTTAAAGGCAAACCTCGCGCTTCTTTTGTATTCCAGCCTGTTAACGTTTCAGCAACCGGATTTAAAAATTCCACCATTCCCTTAGCATCAGTCGTGATCACGCCATCACCAATAGAAGCTAAAGTCACTAATGCTCTTTCTTTTTCATCAAATAATGCTTCTTCAGCACGTTTGGCTTGCAGAATATAGTGAATGCGATTGCGTAATACATCTAAATTAACCGGTTTCGTAATATAATCTATCGCACCTGCGGCATAAGCATTATCAATCCATTGCCGTTCAACACAAGCCGTTACCATGATAATGGGCAGATTTTTCGCCTCTGGCAACTTTTTGATGCGTGTACAAGCGGTGACACCATCAAGAACAGGCATATCCGCATCCATTAGAATCAAGTCGGGACGATGCTCAATAAAGTAATCTATCGCTTGTTGACCATCTTCAGCCATTTTGACAGCATATCCATATTTTTTTAGGACTTGTTCTAACATTTTGCGAATCAATAGGGCATCATCAACGATTAAAATATGAGCTTGGCTATTTTTCATAATTGCCCCCCTGATTTCAAAGTGGCTTCAAAATGTGCAAATTCTGCTTTTATTTGAGCTAAAATTTCGGGGATTTTTTCAAGTGAACCCTGTTGTGCCAAGGTTTCCATTTCTTCACATAAAATGCCTAACTGCATGGCACCTAGTTGTAAACTTTCACCTTTAAACTGATGCGCTTTACGGCGTAGCTCATTAGCATTGCCAGTCGCAACCCATTGCTGCAAATTGACTAAGTGTTCTGTCGCAGACTGTATAAATTGTTGAATGAACAACCGCGTTGTTTCAGCCCCTACGATTTTTTTTAAAGTTTTCAGAGTTTCTGGATCGTAAGTTGGTGCGACGGTGTTATTGGTTGTTTTTGACTGAGTCATTGTTATAAATGATTTTTTTAGTTATAGTTAGTACAACGGATTTTAGAAAAAAACGGATTAACATTCGAGGTTCAATACGCATAATCTCAAGTTCCAAAAAATCCGTTTATTTCGTCAATCCGTTGTACTCAGATAGATCGTCGCAAAGCAAAATAACATCAAAAACTTGAAAATTGAGTAAAAATTAGTGACATACTGGACAATTCGGATTTTTTAGCAGTTTAATCGTGTTAATTTCCATATTCAAAGCATCAAATAATAATAACTGCCCTGTCAGCGTTTTACCCACATTCATAATCAGTTTCATTGCCTCCAATGCTTGTAAACTGCCGATAATACCTACAATAGGTGCAAGTATTCCTGTTTGGGTACAAGTTTCCTCTAGCGCGTCTTCATTGGAATATAAACAACGATAACAAGGACTGTCAGATTGATCTTGACGAAAAACTGAAATTTGTCCTTCCATGCGTATCGCTGCTCCTGACACTAAGGGAGTTTGTGTATCGACACAAGCCTGATTAATCGCAAAACGTGTTGGTAAATTGTCAGTACAGTCTAACACAACATCCACTTGACTTATTTGTTCTGCTAAAGCATCATTATCCAATTGTTGAAGGAGCGTCATTTTGACAAGTGGGTTTAAAGCGAACAATGAATCACGCGCTGATTCAACTTTGGATTGACCAATATCATCTGTGTTATGAATAATTTGGCGTTGTAAGTTAGAGAGTTCGACAACATCAAAATCACAGAGTAACAAATGTCCTACCCCTGCTGCCGCCAAATACATCGCCACTGGTGAGCCTAAACCGCCCAAACCAATAATCAACACGTTGGATTTCAATAAACGTTCTTGAGCATTTATTCCTACTTGGGGTAATAGAATTTGGCGACTATAACGTAATAATTGTGCATCATCCATTAATTCTTCTCCATTGTTTTTTTATTAACAATTCATAATTCATAATTCATAATTAAAAAATATGTATATTAGCATTTTTGGTTCAGGATATGTGGGTTTAGTCACGGGTACTTGCCTGGCTGATGTGGGTAATCATGTTTTATGTGTCGATGTCGATGCAAAAAAAATTGCCCAATTGCAGCAGGGCGAAGTATCTATTCATGAACCTGGCTTAGAAGCCCTTTTGAAAGCAAACCTCGCCGCAGGGCGTTTGCAATTCACAACTGATGTCGCCAGGGCAGTCGCACACGCGACGATTCAGTGCATTGCTGTCGGTACGTCACCAGATGAAGATGGCTCTGCCGATCTTCAATATGTGTTACAAGTCGCTGAAACTATCGGCAAGTACATGACAGATTATAAAGTGATTATGGACAAATCCACCGTTCCTGTTGGTACAGCAGATAAGGTACATGAAACCGTGCAAGCGGCACTTGACGCTCGTGGGGTAGTCTGCGATTTCGACGTGGTTTCCAATCCAGAATTTTTAAAAGAAGGGGCTGCGATTGAAGATTTTATGAAGCCAGATCGCATTATTATCGGTATTGACAAATCCCGCCCTACTGAATTAATGTACGAACTTTACGCGCCGTTTAATCGTAATCGCGATAGGCTCATGGTTATGGATATTCGCTCGGCGGAAATGACAAAATATGCAGCCAACGCCGTGTTAGCGACAAAAATCAGTTTTATGAATGAAATGGCTCATATTGCTGAACAGGTGGGCGCAGATATTGAACAAGTACGTCTTGGTATCGGTTCAGATCCACGGATTGGGTTCCATTTTATCTATCCTGGTGCAGGCTATGGTGGGAGTTGTTTTCCTAAAGATGTACGAGCCCTGATACGCTCCGCAAAAAAAGTGGGCGTTAATGCTCGAATATTAGAAGCGGTTGAAATCGTCAACAAATATCAGCAAACGATTTTATTTCAAAAAATTCAACAGCATTTCCAAGATAAACTTCAAAATCGCCGCTTTGCCTTATGGGGTTTAGCCTTTAAACCCAATACAGATGATATGCGCGATGCACCCAGTCGTACATTAATGGAAGCATTATGGGCGCGAGGTGCTTCAGTACAAGCCTATGATCCGCAAGCAATGTCTGAAGCACAACGATTATATGGTTCACGCCCTGATTTACAATTATGTGACACACCAGAAGCGGCTCTCAAAGGAACAGATGCTCTGGTTATTATGACTGAATGGAAAACATTTCGTAGCCCTGATTTTGATTTTATCAAAGCCAATCTTAATCAACCTGTGATTTTTGATGGACGTAACCTTTATGAACCTCAAAGAATGCGCCAACGGGGTTTTACCTACTATGCGATAGGGCGCGGAGAATGATTGCTCTGAATGCGAATTATAAGGAAATTTTGGAGTCCAACGCTTCAGCTTTGGGCGTTTTTTGGGCTTATTTACAAAGCGAAAGCGTTTTCGATGTTTTAGTTTGTTGAAGACAAACTAAAATATCGAAACCTCCCTATTATCAATGAGTTAGTAAAATACGATTTTTTCGCCTTGTCATTTCTTATTTTTCAATGACTTATGATAACCCTATCAAAAGTGGGATTATCATCAATTATTGATAATATTACAGTCTGATACCTGAGTCGTTACCATAATTTATTGATTATTCGACGCTGAGCGTCGAGGAAGGCATTCCCAAATAGAATTTAGGAACGAGCAAAAAAAATGTTTTCAAAAAAGACTTGAAATTAAAGAATTGGCCCTTATATAATGTCTATTCCCTACCATCGTAAATTATGAGGGACAGGCGTATAGTTTAGGTAATTGATGTTGTAATATTACCCGACTAGATATACAGGATTAGAGAGATTTCCTCTCCTTGAAAAATTCTATCAATCCTTAAATCCGTTTTTCAGCCTAAAGTTTTTCTTCAAAAAACTTTAGGCTGAAATCCTGTTCAAAAATGAGATCATATAAGTACAACGGATTGACGGAATAAACGGATTGAATCCTTAAACTCGATCATCAAGTTTTTCGTCTGACAATAGTTAACTACAAGGATTGTATATAAGAAAGGATTGGATCGATGCTCGTTTTTAATCCATTCGAGGTTCAAGTTTTTCTTCAAAAAACTTGAACCTCGAATCTTATATACAATCCTTGTAGTTATTGTTTGGTTTCGAGGTTTTTGTTTTTTGAAGAAAAACAAAAACCTCGAAAACGAGAAAACTGGCAGCCTGATCGAGTTAAAGAAAAATTCGTTGATTTCGCTAATTCGCTGTACTCATCTTTTTGAACAGGATTTGTACAGGACATTTTTTATTGTCAGAATCAGAATGGGCAGAATTTTTGAATTTTCAGAATGAAAAATCAAGTGAGTTTTCATTGATTTATGAGGTTTTAAATTTTGTTAATTCTCAAATTCTGAAAATTCTGATTCTAACCATTGAAAGTGATTTAAATCAATGATTTATAAAAAAATGTCCTGTACAAAGCAGGATTTAATTAAACACAATCCTTAAATCCATTTAATCCTGTTCAAAAATTATTGGCATAACGAGGAACATAACATGAAAACAAATAAACACCCTAATATCAATACTTTTTATAAGTGTTTTATCAGGAAAATGGCTATGAAAAGCGTTGTTTTTTTGAGGATCGTGACGGTAGTCCTGGTTGTTTTTTCCGCGCCGCTATTTGCAGTGGATGTTTTTGAAGGTTTTGAGAATGGGCAAGGCGGCGGATTTTGGGAAAACGAACAGTTTTTCGTGCATAACGACGGATACTATGTTTTTCGTGGGAATGGAACTAACACAACAAGTTTCGCAGCTTGGAATGGAGGTTCTAATCCCGGTGGTTGGGCTCCTGAACCGAACAATTCCAATTATTTTAAAGACTTCAACGTGTCAGTGGATGCGGTCTGGTTGGGTGGCGCAAATGATAGCGGTTATGGTCTTTTGGTGTGCATTCAGAAAGACAGGTTTGGGTACCCTGATAATATTAGGTTTGCGATAGATGGGGCAGGAGAATCTTGGTATACTATATCACGACCCAATTCAGAAGGCGTTGAAATACTGATAGATTGGACAAGGTCTTCTTTTATCACGCCAAACGCCTCAAACCATTTATCTATTGCCAAGTTAGGCAATGAATTTAGATTCTACATTAACTACACGGAAGTAGAACGATTAGTGATAGATGGGTATGTGGGTGGCGGTATTGCTGTGGAAGCCTCTAACCTCCTTGATGCTGCCTTTGACAATTTTAGCATAGAATCTTTAGATTCTTCCCCGCCACCAGCTAATGTTCCCCCCACAGCCGCTTTTTCTGTTTCCACAACAGATGGCGAGGCTCCGCTTACTGTAACCTTAGATGCCAGCAGTTCGACTGATTCAGATGGTACGATTGTCGAATACAATTGGAGTGCTTCTGATGGACAAACAGCCTCTAGCAGACGGGTGAATATGACTTTTTCCAATGCGGGTACTTATACCATCAGTCTGGTGGTAACAGATAACAATGGTTTACAAAGCACTAACACGGCTAAAAAAGCAGTAACCGTAACAGCCAAACCCGTCGCACCTGTTGCCAAATTAACTGTGTCTCCAACGAATGGCGATGCGCCCTTAACTGTCTCGTTAAATGGTAATGGTTCGAGTGATTCAGACGGCAGAATTGTCGATTATGCGTGGACCGCTTCCAATGGGCAACAAGCCGCTGGAAAAAATTCACAAATCACGTTTGATCATGCTGGCAATTATACCATCACATTGACTGTCACAGACAATGATGGACTGACTGACACTGCACAAGGCAGCGTGACTGTGACACCCAAACCCGTTGCACCTGTTGCCCATTTAAGCATTTCTCCAACGAATGGCGACGCGCCCTTAACTGTCTCGTTAAATGGTAATGGTTCGACTGATTCAGACGGCACAATTATCGATTATGCGTGGACCGCTTCCAATGGGCAACAAGCCGCTGGAAAAAATTCACAAATCACGTTTGATCATGCTGGCAATTATACCATCACATTGACTGTCACAGACAATGATGGACTGACTGACACTGCACAAGGCAGCGTGACTGTCTCTGAACCTATTGTTACGCCACCTAGCACTGAAGAGCCAGGGGAGTCAGAGACGGAGTCAGACGTTGCCCATCTCGAATTTATCGGTTTAAATGATTTTTACCGAGTAGGTGAAACGCTGGTGATGGAATTAGTCGAAACGGCTAATAGAGATAAATATACCCGCGTTGATCTTTGGATGGCAGTTCAATTACCCTCCGAAGCGTTTCTATTTAGAACAGACATACCGATGAGTCCTTGGAGTCCCCAACCGCAAGCCCATAAAACCTCCATAGAAAACGCCGAAACGAGCCACTACATTTTTGACTTTGAACTCCCAGAAGGCATGGGCGGCGATTATACACTTTATGCTGTTTACGTTAAAGAAGGTGAGAATCCTGTTACCAATGGATTTTCTCATCGTTCAAACTTGGTGATTCGACAGATAGTTTTGGCTAATCGAAAAGACTAACGTTTTTCTCACGAGGAGAAACCCAGTTATCACAAGGAGCAGTTTTTTGAAAAAACTGGGTTTCTAAAGAAATTAACAGGATTTATCGGAATTTCCTCATTTTACTAATCTCATGAAACCAGAACCCATCAAAAAAACATCATGGCATCGTTTACTCGCGAAATTGCTTGAACTCCTGCTATCTCCCGTCAATATTGATGTACACCACGATATGGGTGTGATGACGGATCCACCAGAAGTGGATATTTTACTATTGAAGCGACAAACCGCAAAATGGACTGCCGCTCAACGCGCTTTGTTGCCAGATGGCATTAGAAATAGCAAAGCCTCCCATATTTTGATAGAATTTAAATATACAGAATCATTTAATGAAAAGGCACTTCAACAAGCCCTGGGTTATGACTTTTTTTTTAAACGAGCTAAAGAGTTATCAGATGAAAAAGTGCAAACCGTCTTATTAAGTGCCAAAACGCCCTGGGCTGAGACTTTAGAATACCTCGGTTATTCTCAAACCGAATTTCCCGGCGTTTATCGTTCCGAATCACCCATTTTGGATCAAGTCTTATTACTCTCGCTCAATGATCTGTCCAATGAATCCCATAATGCTTGGATTAAATGTTTTGCCAGCAAGAAAAAGATTAAAGAGAAAACCCTGAAACAGCTTAAAACGTCTTCGAGGCTAAAGTTTTTTCTTTAAAAAAAACTTTAGCCTCGAAAGTTGATTTCCCAAAATAAGGATTTAAAATACCTGATTGGCGCTTTAAGCGAAATTGAATCTGTTTTATTTGAAGAAGGAGAAACAGAAATGAATATGAACTTAACCCCTGAGCAAGTCATTGATTTTGGTAAGAAATTAGGAGATGTCTGGTTATCTGGACTCACACCACAAGAACGGGTAGCGGGATTAAAGCCGTCTGAAGTGTTATCCAATTTTAAGCCGTCTGAAGTGTTATCCAATTTTAAGCCGTCTGATCGGTTAGCTGGCTTGAACCCGTCTGATCGGTTAGCTGGCTTGAACCAGGCAGAAATTGAAGATTACCTCAAACAGCTTAAAAAGCAAGCACATTAATTTAAACATCAGCCAAGTAGGGTGGGCAACGTTGTTGCCCACATTTTTTTTCTGGTTCCCACTTTCTCGTTTTCTGCCATTAACTTAAAGGGCTTAAAAGGCGAGCACACCCTACAGGCACGGAAACTGTATCATGGGATTTAGTCACTTTAAAACAGAAATAGAGGTGGCAAAAAGGTTTAATCTTAAAACAGATAGTAAACCTTTTGTAAAAACATTACCTCTCAAAAATATACCCGATTACAAATTTGAGGAAATAAAAGAAAACTTCAAAGATCCTTTAAGTTTTCTATCAGAATCGGCTACCTGTGAAGATATTATCAAACCGATATTAAAGGTTCTTGATAAGTGTTATCCGAATTTTCGCGTTTGGTCGCATGTGAGCTACAATGTCGATCCTGATAACGACCTTTCTGGTATTCCAGATTTTCTAGTCGCACCTACAACTCAAATACGTGGAGAGTTTGGCATACCGCCTCTTTGCGTGGTGGAGGCTAAAAAGGCTGATTGGGATCAAGGTTGGGCGCAAGCACTGGCAGAAATGTATGCCGCATCAACACAAGGTGCGACAAGGTGCTATGCAGTCGTTACCACTGGTGAAGATTGGCAGTTCGGTCAGTTTGATCGGGAAAATGTCTTATTTATAAAACAGTTGAATAAGATATCGATTTTAGATGATAATGATGAGCCTAGCAATTTACAGAAATTATTTGATACCTTAAATTGGCTGTTCAATAAAGCGAGTCAGGTTGAAATTATTAGAAATAATTAGAGAGCGTAGGAACAAGAAAAAGCGAAAGCGTTGAACTCCAAAATACGCCCAAATCTGAAGGTTTGGACTCCAAAAACGCCCAAAGCGGAAGCGTTGGACTCCAATTTCAACGCTTAATTCGCATTTCTAATTGCTGCAAACGTTCTGGTGTGCCAACATCTATCCATTGCCCTTGATAATGCTCGCCGCTGACTTTCCCTGCTTGCATGGCTTTGATTAATAAGGGAATTAAGGAGAAACGCCCTGGTGTACATTCTTTAAATAAATCGGGGTGATAAACGCCAATGCCGCTAAAGGTTAAGCGTGGTGTACCCTTTTCAGAGATGTGCTGTTTATTAAGATGAAAGTCGCCTTTTAGATTATGTTCAGGATTATTGACTAAGATTAAATGTGCTAATCCTGTCAAAGGGCGACGCAACTGTGCAAAGGAATAATCACACCAAATATCACTATTAACCACAACAAATGGGGTATTGCCTAATAGTGGTAATGCTTTAAAAATCCCGCCACCGGTTTCTAACGCGGTTCCTTCTGGAGAATAGTACAAATCTGCTCCGTAACGTTGTCCATTTCCTAATGTACGTTCAATTTGTTCACCTAAGTGTGCATGATTAATCACTATCTCTGTAAAACCTGCTGCTACCATCATTTCAATATGATATTCAATCAAACATTTATTACCTACTTTTAATAAGGGTTTAGGGGTAATATCTGTCAGGGGGCGCATACGTTCTCCTCGCCCGGCGGCAAGTATCATGGCTCGCATCTTTTTAAAGTTCCTCTAATTGCGGCAAAACACGTTCACTTATTAATTGATATAACGCCGCCAGTTCTGGATAGTCGGCACCGACTTCAGCGATATAATTCAGTGTTCTTGGAATATCTTTTAGATAGCCAGATTTGCCATCACGATGATATAGGCGAGCAAAAATGCCGCTGGCTTTTAAATGTCGTTGAATACCCATCCAATCAAACCAGCGTAAAAATTCTGTTTCGTCAATACCCTTTAACATTCCCACTTTTTGTATTTGTGTATAAAAATCGCTTGCCCATCCATTGACTCGTTCACGAGGCCAAGCAATATAACAGTCTCGCAATAATGAAACGAGATCATAAGTGACAGGGCCTTTTACCGCATCTTGAAAATCTAAAATACCCGGATTTTTTTTGGGGACAATCATTAAATTACGGGAATGATAATCACGGTGGACAAAAACTTGGGGTTGTGATAGGGCGGCGGTACTGAGTAATTCAAAACAGTTTTCTAAACGGGCGCGTTGGGCGGTTTTTAGTGATAGTTTTAAGTGTTTTCCTAGTAACCAATCTGTAAATAAATTCATTTCATTGTGCAGTAGTTGATGATCATATAATGGTAAACCATCACTAGAGGTATGAACTTGCATTAGCACCAACGCTTTTAAAGCATCACCATATAAATTGTCAACCTGCGCCTCATTTGTTAAAGCGGGTAAATATAATTGTGAGCCTAAATCCGTTAATAAGAGAAATCCTTGCTCAAGATGACTTTCCAGCACTTGGGGGGCATTTAAGCCACTTGCTCGTAAACGCTGTGCGATATCAATAAAGGGAGTGCAATCTTCTTTATCGGGCGGCGCATCCATAACGATATGTGAAACGCCGTTAATCGTTAATCGAAAATAACGACGAAAACTGGCATCATTGGTGATGGCAACTAATTGTGGAGCGTGAATGCCCATCACATTTTGTAACCAATCTTGTAACAAATTGAGACGTTGAGACATGATTTGATTTGATTTTAATGGTGAATTATGAATGATTAACTGATGTTACGCATTATGTTTCCAAGATGTTTAAGAAATCCGATTTTTTCAAAAATCGGATTTCTAAGCTGCAATTTCTAAGCTGCAAAACAATGTTTAAGAAATCCGATTTTTGAAAAAATCGGATTTCTAAGCTCAAATAGAATCGCTTTGCGTAACATCAGTGATTAATGGTAAATTATGAATTATTCACCATTCATAATTCATAATTCATAATTCGAGGTTTGAGTTTTTCTTTAAAAAACTCAAACCTCGAAACCATTAACGAAAGAAGTTACAAATTCTCTAAATTCTCCGTATTAACGCTTTGAGTATAATTCAGACGTTCAGGTGCCACTGCGCCGCCTGAAATGATAAAAGTCATCGCCTCCTCCATTGTCCAATCTGTTGAAACGATTTTATCCACAGGTACAATTTCTAAATAACCCGAAGTCGGATTGGGTGTGGTAGGAACATAAACCGCAGCCAATTTTTGTCCCGTATCTTCATCTATCATTGTTTGTGTGACAAATCCGACTGTTTTCATCGGCGCGGAGGGAAATTCAATGAAAACCACCCGTTGTGTGTCACCTGGCTTTTGTTGGAGTGCAGCAATGAGTTTCTTGGATGAACCATAGATTGTTTGCACGAAAGGCAGACGATTAAGAAACGATTCAGTAACAGCGATAATACGTTGACCAATAACGAATGTTGACATCCAACCAAGCAGGTAAAGCGAGATAAGTGTGAATATCACCGCAATAATCGACAAAAATAAAGGATCAAGGGTGATTATCCACTGAGCCAGTGATGGTGAAGATTCTTCAAACATTTTCGCCAGCATCTGTACCGCTGGCGTGCCAATTTGAGATAATTGAGTAAAAAGAAAATGGAAAACGATCCAGGTAAGCCATAAGGGTATCACAGTCAAAATGCCTGTGATTATATAACGAAAAACGCGGGGTTTATGAGATTTTTTTTGAGTCATTATATCAAGCTCCAAAAGTGGGTTATTGGTAATTGGTGGTAGAATTATATATCATTTGCCTGCTTAATTGATAAAAATTTATCTTAAAATTTATAACATCTTGTTAAAAGAGTGCAAATATCTTTGTTCAAATTGTAATCAAAACTTGATGATTTGTAACTACTCAGGGCAACCATAAAGGATTGCCCCTACAACAATATTCTTATTAATACTGACGAAAATATTCTGATGTAGGGGCAATCCTTTATGGTTGCCCTGATGTAGGGGCAATCCTTTATGGTTGCCTAATAATCTTAGAAAGAGAGTCTAAAAAAAATGGCTGATAAAATTGATAAAATTGATAAAGCTAAATTTGATAAAGCTAAAACCGTTTTACGCACCATTTTCGACACATTAATCCAAGAAATGATTAAGATTTTAAAATGGATTTGGGCGCGTTTAGTTGATATTTATCATCCAGAAAATCTTAAAAAGCGGGGTGTCGTACATAGTTTTGTGTTAATTAGCCTGACAGTATTGGGATTGATGTTTTTAATCGGGCTTTGGTGGAATCACACCCCAAGTTTTTTTGATGTACAAACTGTGGCTCAAGAGAAAGCGGAAGATTATGATGAAAAGATTGTCCCTGGTTATGTGACAACAAATACTTTGATTGAAGTGGTAAACACATTATTGTACAAATCTGGCGGCTATTTGAGCAACGATATTATGCCGCCAAGCGTTTTTATGGACAATATGCCCAGTTGGGAATGGGGAGTCTTACAACAGGTGCGCGATTTTTCAAAAGCATTACGCAACGATATGAGTCGATCCAAAACCCAATCTGAAGACCCTGATTTAGCTAAGGCGACACCCAAATTTAATACGGATAATGATTCATGGTTTTGGCCAGCCAGTGAGAGTGAGTATGAGAAAGGGGTTGTTTTTCTTGAAAACTTTTTACATCGTTTAGCGGCACCCAAAAATAATAGCGCGCAATTTTTAATAGGTGGCAACAATTTGGGTGATTGGTTAGAAGAGGTGATTAAACGTTTTGGCAGTTTGTCGCAACGTTTGAGTGCCAGTGTCGGACAAAAGCGGATGAAAATGAATTTATCCAGCGATGTTGATGCTCAAGAGCTGAGTGAAATAGAGGAAAAAACGCCTTGGAAACAGGTGGATGATGTGTTTTATGAAGCTCAGGGAGCAAGTTGGGCTTTGATTCATTTTTTGCGGGCTGTAGAAGTTGATTATAAAGAGGTGCTGGAAAGGAAATATGCGATGAGGACTTTACAAGAAGTCATTAGGGAATTAGAGGCGACTCAAAAAACGGTGTGGAGCCCTATGATTTTGAATGGTTCAGAGTTTGGTTTATTTGCTAATCATTCCTTGGTGCTTTCTTCTTATATTTCTCGCGCAACGATGGGAATTATTGAGTTATATAATTTATTGAATAAGTAATTGGGTGCATTCCCATTTTTCGGGTTAAGCACAACGGATTTAAGAACTGATGTGACGCAGGGTGCTTCTAAATTCCACCGATGAAATCGGTGGAATTTGGCAGAATTTGGAAGCACCTTGCGTCACATCAGTTCTTAATTGAATAATAGTGGGATAGGTTCATTCACTATTCGAGGTTTGAGTTTTTTTTCAAAAAACTCAAACCTCGAAACCATTCACCATTAATTATGTTAAATACAACTTTTTACGAAGAACATCCTTTTGCACAATATATCCGTATTTTAGGTAAGGGTAAAAAAGGGAGCCGCCCCTTAACGCAAGAAGAATCCTACTCAGCCATGCGAATGATTATGGCTAATGACGTGGAACCTGCACAATTAGGGGCTTTTATGATGCTCATGCGCGTCAAAGAGGAAAGCCATGAAGAATTAACGGGATTTATTCAGGCGGTGCGTGAAGCTATGGAATTACCGAATGGCGTAGTCGTTGACTTAGATTGGTCATCTTATGCGGGTAAACGTCGTCATCTGCCCTGGTTTATTTTATCCACTTTGCTGTTGGCAAAAAATGGCATCAAAGTCTTTATGCACGGAACAGGAGGGCATACTAACGGGCGTATTTATACCCAAGATATTTTGCCCTTTCTAGGTATTGAATATGCGAAATCCGTTGAAGAGGCGGCAGAGCAGATTAAAGAAAATAATTTTAGCTATTTACCGCTAGAATACCTCTGCCCTAAATTACATGAAATCATTGAACTTCGCCCAATTATGGGTTTGCGTTCCCCAGTTCATACCTTAGCTCGTATGCTCAACCCTTTTGATGCGCCTTATGTGATGCAAGGTGTTTTCCACCCCGGTTATAGCCCTGTTCACCAAAAAGCGGCCCTTTTGCTCAATCAACCCCATTTAGCGGTGATGAAAGGCGAAGGGGGTGAGATTGAACGCAACCCGGATATGGAATGCCTCGTACAAAGTCTTCATAACGGCGAACTTTCTGACGAAATATGGCCTCCCCTATTTTCTCAGCGGCATGTCAAAAAAGAAGCGATGGAGCCAGAACGTCTGTCGGCTTTATGGCGTGGTGAAATTGAAGATGAGTATGCTGAAGGCGCAGTAATCGGTACAGCGGCGATTGCCTTAAAATTAATGGGTAAAGCGGTGAGTATTGATGAGGCGCATGAGAAGGCGCGGAAAATGTGGGTTAGTCGGTAGTCATTTTGGAGAGTTTTAAGAAATCCGATTTAAAAAAAAATCGGATTTCTCAGATCGAAACGAGGTTTAAGTTCCACCGATTTCATCGGTGGCTATTCACATTTCACCCCGTTGGGGTTAGTTTCAACCCAGAA
>JAOZSV010000286.1 GCA_029939505.1 Thiotrichaceae bacterium
CGAGAAATCCGATTTTTTGAAAAAATCGGATTTCTGTTTCACTTTTTATCACACTTATTGAGGAAGATTAAAATCAATCTCCGCCAATTTCTTCGCCGAAATCACCTGAATTAACCAATTATCCAACTGTTCCATATCCGTCGTTGTCTCAATCTGCTGTACAATGCCTTTTGGAACACGGCTGAATTTATGGCGGAGTTGACGAATCAGCATTCGTTGTTCGCCCCGTTGTTCGCCTTCTTGGAAGCCCCGTTGTTCGCCTTCTTGGAAGCCTTGTCGCATACTTTCAGACAAAGCCTCTTGAAATGTGGGTAATTTTCCAATCGCCTCTGGCATTTCTTGGAAAAACTGGTCAATGACAGACCAGGTTTCTTCGCGTATAATATTTTTCATGGGTTTCGCCTCCAATAGTTTTCGCCAAATCAATTCTGGATCAGTTGTTAATCCAATATCCACTATCAGTTGTAAATAATCATTCAGTCATGTAGGTCGGGTTAGATGGCGTCGCAAAGTAACCCGACATTTATCACCATTCGATGTTTTAGTTTTTCTTTAAAAAACTAAAACATCGAATGCTTTCGCCTCGAATTGAATTTTTAGGAAAATGTCGGGTTACTTTGCTTTGCAAAAAAAGCTAACCCGACCTACATAGCTGGTTAGATTCTTGTAATGCCGTTAGCAGACGAATCGCATTTTTTGGCGAACTCAATAGCCGTTTCCATCAAACTTTCTAATTCATCGGCTGCAATCAGGGCAACATTTTCACTGTTAGGCGATTAATAATAACCACATTCCGATCATCAACGACTTGATCACAAAGTTTAGCCAGATTGACACTCGCCTGAGTCAAATTGGTGCTATCGTATATCATAAGGAACTCCTAAGTTTGTAAAATGAGTACAACGGATTGACGGAATAAACGGATTTTGATGCCGAGAAATCCGATTTTTTGAAAAAATCGGATTTCTTTTTTGCATATCGAACACATTATAATATATAGAACGCGCGTGCGCGTAGCAAAAATAATACCATATCATTTTTGGTTCTAAACCTCAGAGGTTTTGAAAACCTCTGAGGTTTTTGGAGCGAGAGGTTTTTGGAGGTTTTTGAATGAATTCAATTCACCGCAATTCAAAAACAGCACAATCAAAATCTATCCAATTTTCAACCTGCAAAGGATCATTATCCATCGCCATCACCACACCGCAACCACTATAAAAACCAAGAGGAAGCCCCTGCGGCAAATCGAAATCCAAAACCCCAACCGTTTTAGGTTGAGGCAAAGTAACCGCCTGTTGATAAGCCTGTACCTCTCCCGGCTTCGTCGGTATCATGGGATAAACCAGTGTCACAAAATCGCCATGCGGAAAGAGAATCACGGCATAAATGTCATAAGGACCTGGTTGATCAACCGCCGCATTCAAATCCAACTTAAAACTGAAATAATCACCCACTTGATAAGCAGACTGATTCATTCGCGCCGTGATAATGGCTTGGGGAAAATCACCCTGGGTTTGTACTTCACCAAAAAGACTGTTTGACCAAGTCCCCTCTACCCCTTGTGCCTGATATAATATTCGCCATTGCCCTGCCTGACGAAATTGATTATATACCCCAACATAACGATCCCCGATATAATTCATCTCCAACTCTTCCCGATTAAAATCAGTCTGCTCACCATCGTAGTCGATATTTTGTACGCCAGGGCTGATCAGGATCGCGCGTACACGCCTAATGCCCTCACCACTCGGCGACGTTTTCACCCATAACATGCCCTCGGTTTCCTGTTCAGCTAATATCAGTGGTGGATGGACATCCACGATTTCTGGCGCGTCAGCACTACTATCCCGATCATCACCCAAAATAATCTGACTCGCACGAAGCCCATCATTATCAGTATAAAAACCATCTCCGTCATCATCTAATTGAGGGCGTTGTTCACCGAATAATGCCGAATCAGAAATGATCATATCCTCAGAGCGATCAAAGGCGGTTTTTAAACTTTCCTTACGCCGCAATTCTTTAATCAATTTTCCCGTAAAGCCATTATAAAGAACATTCCAAGCCTTGTTATCCGCATCAGCACTGGTGATCACTATCCGTTGTACAATCGCCCTTGACTCTTCACTGAGACTTAACTCATCTAAGAAAGAACCAGAATAACAACTATCAATAATAATCACCTGCGATACATTCAAAGGCACTTTATCCACCAAGCGGCGCAACTCGCTGGCTGACAACCAATAATCACGGGTGATTTTTAATTTATCGGCTAAACCATGCCCTTGAAGATAAAATACAAATTGCTGCCCTGCCTGTAAATCAGTCGCACTATCAAAGGCAGATTCCAGGGCAGCGCCGGGATCGAATAAACCATTATCGACTATCTTATCGTCAATCCCATCGCCATCTAAATCCTGCAAAGTTTTGGGATTAAGATAAACAATATCATTATCAGTATAACCCCGTTCTTTGAGGAGACGATACATACGGCGCGTCATTTCTTCAGTATAAGAAAACAACGTGTTTTGCTGATGCGAACCACCCGCTGCGATAATAATTGCCCTACCAACTGCCAGTCTTCCTGAAGGAGGAGGTGTTACGATTGGCGATGGTGGCGTAATAGATAATCCCTCTGCCCGTAATTGATAATGGGGCAAGCCATTAAAACGAATCCAGCCGACATTTTCGGACCAAGCATATCCATCAAACTCACCTGTTGTCATATTAATGGTAACTTGGCTATGCGTCGGATTAAAATTAATCCAACTTCCATCCAGGCTCCGCGCATAACCTGATAAATAACCAGCACCATCATTATTAACCCCCCAATCAGTGCTAGAAGTATTCGTATAACGATATGCACCCCCACCATGATAACTCCCCAATTTTACCCAACCCACATTTTCAGCCCAAGCCAAACCCTCCAAATGATCGGAATAAACTGTAACGCCCCCATGCGTCGGGCGAAAATTGATCCAACCCACATTGCTACCCCAAGCGTATTTTTTATTCATATCAATATTGCTGGCGATGAGGCGGATTGGCAATAATAAACTAAACAGAAAGCTGGATAGGATAATGTGTTTAATAGATTGATTCATTATTGAGTCCTCCTATTTTGCAAGAAATTTTAAGAAAAATCGTATCGTGGATGATACTCAATCATCGTTTAAAAAATGAGTACAACGGATTAACGGAATCAACGGATTTTAAAAAACGTTCCACGAGAATTGATGACGAGGATAAAGTTTTTCTTCAAAAAACTTTATCCTCGTCGATTTAATCCGTTTATACCGTTAATCCGTTGTACTCAGTGCGTAAATCCTATCTTTGAGGTTCCAAAAAAATTGCTATTTGATTAAATATTGTATATTGTATATTACACTAAAAATGCGAATTAAGAGTTAAAATAGGAGTTCGAGGTTTAAGTTTTTTGAAGTGGGTAGTCAGGTAGGGTGGGCAAAGTCCTTTTTTTGCCCACCTTCCTCATTAAAAAAGTGGTGGGCTGAGTCATGTAGAAACCGAGTTTTTTCAACAAACTCGGTTTCTGAGCAGTCAGGTAGAATCAATTCACCTTATAAATTTTCCAATGCCTCAGTGAGTTCTAACCAGCTTTCCTCAGTTTCTTGTAATTGCGCCGTTAATTCTGCCTGTTGACGCACAGTTTCTTTTATATTGTCTTTATTATCATAAGTTTTGGGATCAGCCAGCACCGCTTCAATAGCCGATTTTTCTTCTATGAGTTTGTCTAAGGCTTTTTCAACTTTTTTGAGGCGATTTTGTAAGGAGCGACGTTGCTCGCGTTGTTGCGCTTCCAACCGTTTTTTTTCTGAACGACTCATCGTTTGAACAGAAACGCCCTCTTTCAATCCGCGTTGCGCTGTTCGATGCTCAAATAACCATTGCCCATAATCCGCCAAATCGCCATCATAATTTATCACCCGCCCATTGGCGACTAAGAGTAATTGATCTGTCGTCGTGCGTAACAAATGGCGATCATGGGAAACGATAATCAATGCTCCTGTGTAATCTGTTAATGCTAAAGTCAGCGCGTGACGCATTTCCAAATCTAAATGATTCGTCGGTTCATCTAATAATAAGACATTAGGGCGTTGCCAGATTAATAATGCTAAAGCCAAACGCGCTTTTTCTCCGCCTGAAAAGGGCGCGACAGGTGCCAATGCCATATCCCCGATAAAATCAAATCCGCCTAAAAATTGACGCAATGATTGTTCAGTCGCTTGAGAATCTAGGCGTTGTAAATGTTGTAACGGGCTATCTTCATCACATAATTGTTCTAATTGATGCTGGGCAAAATAGCCCATTTGTAAACCGTCCCCCAAGGTACATTCTCCCTCTTGAGGTTTAAGTAAACCCGCCAATAGTTTTATCAAAGTTGATTTTCCCGCCCCATTCGGACCGAGTAATCCAAAGCGTGAACCGGCGGTTATCCGCAATGTGATTTTTTCAAGAATGGGCGTTTCTGTATAGCCAACGCTTATATTATCTAAATAAATCAATTGGTTAGGTGTTTTTTCGGGTGGCTTAAAGTCAAAATGAAAGGGTGAATCAACATGAGCGGGGGCGATTTGTTCCATTCTCGCCAAAGCGTTAATACGACTTTGTACCTGTTTTGCTTTTGTCGCTTTAGAGCGAAAACGATCAACAAATGATTGTATATGGATGACTTCCCTTTGCTGTTTTTTATAGGCGGCTTCTTGTAATGCTAAATTGGCAGCGCGTTGACGTTCAAAAGCGTCATAATTTCCCGAATACAAAGTGACATTTTGTCGCTCAATATGGGCAATGGAATTAATCACATTATCCAAAAAATCCCGATCATGGGAAATCAAGAGCAAAGTGCCTTGATAACGTTTTAACCATTGTTCAAGCCATAACACCGCATCCAAATCTAAATGATTCGTTGGCTCATCTAAGAGTAATAAATCGGATCGGCACATGAGGGCTTGTGCTAAATTCAAGCGTGTTCGCCAGCCACCTGAAAATTCATTCACCAGTTTTTCATTTTGATTGACAGCAAAACCTAAACCGTGCATGAGTTGTGCCGCCCTTGCCCTTGCTGTATAACCATCAATCGTGTCAAACTGTGCATGAATACGCGCTTCACGCATACCATCACCGGCTTTCTGTGCGGCAACTAAATTTGCTTCGATTTTGCGTAATTCTTTATCGCCGTCTAAAATATATTCAATGGCGGGCTTTGAAATCGCCGGCATTTCTTGTGCAACAAACGCGATAGTTAAATGATGCGGTAATTCAACGTCACCCACTTCTTGATGCAATTCGCCTAATAGCAAAGCGAATAAACTGGATTTACCACAGCCATTGGCACCGATAAAGCCGACTTTTTGTGTGGAATGTAGGGTAAAATTGACTTGATTAAATAATAATTTTGTTCCACGTTGGAGAGAAATGTTGCGTAACGTAATCATTTTAATAATGGTGAATGGTTAATGGTGAATTAGTTTTAATATAAAAAATCAACAACTTATTTTGTTTAAGCGTTTGCTATTCAATTGGGAAACGCTATAATTTGAAAATGGAAAAAATTCCACCGATTTCATCGGTGGCTATTCATGTTAAACCCCTTCGGGGTTGAAACTAAC
>JAOZSV010000449.1 GCA_029939505.1 Thiotrichaceae bacterium
CGTTTCGCCGCTTACTTAGAAATCCGATTTTTTCAAAAATCGGATTTCTTAAACACCTTGGAAACATAGTGCGTAACATCAGTAAATAATAAATAATAATGAACCTATTCGGCCCTATTCAAAAATGCGGAACCATGAATAAAAATCGTTTGGTTTTTAACCAAAAAACGAGGGTTAAGAAATCCGATTTTTTAAAAAAATCGGATTTCTAAGCTCAAAAATGAATAGTGGGATAGGCTCATGGTTAAAAAATTTTTCATCTTGCAATAAGTATTCTACTCAATTTAAAACCTTTTGTAAATCATTTTTGAGATTTTACTCATTTTCATTCTCATGCGCCAACGTGTAAATACTCACTTTTAACTGGATTAAACGCCTTATGATTTAATTTACAATTCATCATTCATCATTCACCATTAAAAATTATGTTCAAACAATAAAGCTGTTCCTGGCATTTGCAAATATTCCAACACATTATCAGTCACTTTTTGAGTACGACTATGCTTTTCAAATACCCAATCATTAAACAATTGAGATAAATTTAATGATACACCATAATAAAGGTTACGCTCCTTTAGCTGAGTATCCGTGCCATCAGTCGGTTGATAACCTCGCGTGCCATAGCCCACTGCTAATTCTAAATAGCGTAAAAAGGGCAGCTTGCGTAGTAGAGGCACACCACTCGCTTTAGTGATCAATAAATACGTTTGCCCCGAATAATCAGCGAGTGGATCATAATCGTTTAATCGTCTCGCATCATCAGATGGCCAATATTGTAAACGAATATCAAATAAATCATCCCATTGCGGATAACTGTCAAGGAAAACCCCTACGCCAATCCCTGACAAATTCATGATCATATCCTCTGTACTAAACCCATACTTATCAGTAAAACCGTCCATGATTTCAACGCCCATTGAGAGGGCAGCAGAAGTCATACCTGCCAACTGCGCTGCATTTCGACGATTATGCCCTGCCCATTCAAAACCATTTCTGAGTAAACGAGTGCTGACATAAAAAGAATAAGCATGTCCTAATTTATCTGCCCCCCCATTAGGCGTATCTGCGCCAAACCAACCTTCATGCCTCACCCGAAATTCAGATGAACTATCCTCCCACCAAGTTGTCGCACCATAGAGTGTCGTACCCAAAACAACACTTGAAATTAATAAGCCTGTACGAAAATTTTTAGAGGATTCTTCTATCACATAATCACTTGTACTTATGTCAGCATTAACTTCAAAAGGGCAACATAATATCCATACACAAAGTAATGTTGTTTTAACGAATTTCTTTAACATTTTTTCGCTCTTTAAGAAAAATTAATAAAAAAAAACCAAGTTTCTTTCAGACAGAAACTTGGTTTATAAAAAATAATACAAAAATTAATAAAAAAAAACCAAGTTTCTGAAAGAAACTTGGTTTATAAAATATACCTTTGCCAGGCGTTTTTTGGAGTCTAACGCTTCAGCTTTGGATATTTTTTGGAGTCCAACTGGGGTGGTGAAAATTCGTTTAACCAAAAGTTGATCCCCATTCCATTTAAAAAATATTATATTAAAAACAATTGCTTACATTCTGATGTTACGCAAAGCTATTCTATTCAAACTTAGAAATCCGATTTTTTCAAAAATCGGATTTCTTAAACATCGTTTCGCCGCTTAGAAATCCGTTTCAAAAATCGGATTTCTTAAACATCGTTTCGCCGC
>JAOZSV010000450.1 GCA_029939505.1 Thiotrichaceae bacterium
GGAACTGAATGATGTCGAAGGAATGGCTTGGCCTGTTGAGGCTTGTTCTCATTAGACAAAAGACTTTCGATGTTTCCAAAACATTGAAAGCCAGGTTGGGTGGACAACCTCTTTTCGGTGCAACACCTTATGGTTGACCTCTTATGCTGTTGCACAATAAAAAGACATTGTGCAACCGACATACCTGACAGGTTTCAAAAACCTGTCAGGTCTATGAACCAATCAGTTGGAGTTCAGGACGAACTCCAAACAACGCGCTAAAGAGGAGCAGGCGTGAGAATCTCTGATTGAGATAACGTCATACAAAATATCTTCGGTTTTGCTTCCCCTCCGACTGAACTGATTACAAGTAAATTCTTCTAAAAATGTGGAAATCGGGTTATTTCAGAGGTGGCAACCGATAATTTGGAACTTGCCTGTCGTTGTGCAGTTTGTTATGTACGTCAGCCAGTGTCGCATCAACTTGTTAAAAAAAACCGTTTAAACTCGATCAGCCCGCCAGTTTTTTCGTGACCCAATAGATAGAAATGAGATAGGCGACATGAATTTAAAAAACGGATTGAAAATCAAAGCGTTAAAATATCCCTGGAGTCCAACGCTTCAGCTTTGGCGACTTAATACCACGGCTCCAAACGCACAAAGTTAATGTTGTACTCCAAACGCACAAAGTTAATGACGTGTTTTAAGAAACCAAAAAAAATCGGTTTTAAGACGTTAAAATGCAAATAACCGTTTGCAACACTCGACCTGGTTCCAAAAAAAAGATATACTTATTTTTTTTCTTAGGAAACCGGTATGAATATGAATGAAAGCATTTTTGGGTTTTGGAACCCAACAGAGAAAACGGTGAAACGTTTTCATAAGTTTTCGAGGTTTCCGTTTTTTTTTCAAAAAACGGAAACCTCGAAACGATGTCTTGGCAAAAGATCACGCCCGGCTCGAATTAGTGATATGCAGACTCCAGAACGAGTCCATTCAATCTCGGTGCTCACTTGATGTGCATACGTTGTTGTCAAGCGACTGGCAACTTAACGGCGGTTTGGGTATCGCTTTTTTTCGCCCATCCCCCCTTTTTTTACCCCAATATGGTGTGATGCCCATCTATTCAATCGGGCAGATTGCCGTGGCGTGCCTTGGTGTTATTGATAATCTCCCTGAAATACGGGAGAAATTGATTTCTAATGGGGTTCAGTTTGATACCAAAAATAATGTGTTCGAGGTTTAAGTTTTTCTTCAAAAAAACTTAAACCTCGAACTGAAACGATCTCGCTGCTGCTTCACCATTATTTAGAGTTTCATCATCTTTCAGCGACTGATGCGATGCAGAGGATGATGAGAAAATTGAAGGGGCAATTTGCTTTGATGGCGTTAGTGACGAAAGGGAAATGGTTGATGGTGGGATGTCGTGATTATCCCTTAGCGGTGGGCAGGATGAGGAATGATTCAACCGTCTATTTCTGTACGGATACCAAGACGTTGTTTCAATTTACTCCGGCAATGAGTTCCGTTTTCGGGAATCCAAAGCCGGAGATATTCTGTGGTACAATACCTCAATCCGATGATATTCTCTTGTTAGATGTTTAAGATAATGTCTTTCGACACAAACCTCTGAGGTTTTTCGTCAAATACAAACCTCTTTTTCGTCAAACACAAACCTCAGAGGTTTTTCGTCAAATACAAACCTCTGAGGTTTTGGAAACCTCAGA